>DASYYH010000021.1 GCA_035934015.1 Candidatus Acidiferrales bacterium | reverse complement strand
CCGGGGGCCTCGCGAATTGCCCTGAGCGGCGATCGAAGAGCTAAACATACGGCAAATCTATAGCAGATGTTAACCGAGTTGTCAACAGTATTCTGCAGAGTTAATTTGCGCGCGCGATAAGTTTCAAACTGCAGATTCCCTGCCTGCCCGCCACGGCGGGCAAGCGGCAGGCAGGGTCGTCGCCCCTCGCTGAAGACGCTCGGGACTCGCCCGCCATCGCGGGCAGGCTCGGAATGACAACGAAAAACGGGACGCGACTCGGGGAGTCGCACGCCCAGGCGTGCAAGCGCGGGCGGGGCCCTTCGTTCCTCAGGGTAAACAAGCCCCGCCCCTACGAAGGCAAGGGAGCACAGGCTAAGAGCTCGCCTCGGCGGGCAAGCCTGTGCCACAACTGCAGATTTCTCGTCGCGAAGAACGCTCCTCGGAATGACAGATTTAAGTGCGGGTCGCTCCGGTTGCGGCGTGCCCAACCTAACCATATTTGTTGAATGCAGCAAGCAGATCGTGAGTCCGCACGAACGCACCCGCGGAGAAGTTTGCGAAAAAGTTGGCGTGAGCGTGCTTGCAACGGGGCGGGTTGCCGAGGGGCGAGGGGTGTACTACGATACGGCTCCTGCCTATGAGCGAAACTCCGCGCGGCGATGCTAAAGAACAAGACCTGGGAATGCTGTGGGATTTTTGGTATCCGGCGCTGCGGTCGCGGCAAGTGCGCGGGCGGAGGCTGACGCGCGCGACGCTGCTGGAAGTTCCGCTGGTGATTGGGCGCGATGCGCAAGCGCGGCCATTTGCGCTGCGCGACGTCTGCCCGCATCGCGGCATGCCACTTTCCTGCGGGCAATTCGACGGCGAAGCGGTGGAGTGCAGCTATCACGGATGGAAATTCGAGGCGCACACGGGGCAGTGCCGCGAAATTCCGTCGCTGACAGCAGATGCGAAATTGCGCGCCGACCGCATCTACGCGGGCGCTTATCCTTGCGAGGAGCGCGACGGGTACATCTGGGTTTACATGAGCGCGCCGAATTCGCCGCGCATCGAGCAAGCACCCATTGCGGCGCCGGAGCTGCCGAAATTCGGCGGAAGCTACAGCATCGCGCATCTTTCGGCGGAGATGCCGGTGCACGTTGATCATGGCGTGATTGGATTGATGGATCCGGCGCACGGGCCGTTTGTGCATCAGTCGTGGTGGTGGCGCAGCCGGCGCAGCATTCACGAGAAACACAAACGCTTCGAGCCCATCGCCGATGGATTTCGCATGAGCCCGCACACGCCTTCGTCGAATAGCCTGCCGTATAAAGTGCTGAAGCTATTCACCGGCGAACCGGTGACGACGACGATCGATTTCACGCTACCGAGCTACCGATTCGAGCAAGTGCGCACGGGGAAGCTGTGGTTTTCGAGCCGCGCGGTGGTGACGCCGATCCGGCGCGATCTGTGCCGGCTGGATTTTTGCGCGGCGTGGAACGTGATGCGGTTCGTGCCGATCATCGGCGGCATCATTCGCATTCTCGGGCCGCGATTTATCGCGCAGGATACGGATACGATGACGAAGCAATCCGTGGGGCTGAAGTCGAATCCGAGTTTGATGTTGATTGATGACGCGGACCGGCCGGCGAAATGGTATTTCCAGCTCAAGGCCGCACACCTCGAAGCGAAAGGCACGGGCGCGCAGCCGCCGCATCCGATGAATGGGCCGGTTGAGTTGCGGTGGCGTTCGTAAGTAGTGCGCTGACCTACGCGGCAGAATCGCCAGAGGACGCGCCGAATGCGCGGTCGGTACGAAACAGCACCCAGGCAGTCACAGCGCCGGCGGGAATCGCGAGCCACCAGCCCGAACTGAAAACCATGCTCGGACCCACGCTGAAAATGTCGGCGAAATATCTCACCGGCTTCGACATGTCCGCTTGACTCGCGCCGCCGAGCCAGCCGAGCGCAGCGAACAGCAAAGTCGTGATCCCCGCTCCAAGAAGCATCCATTGCCAGGCTTTCTCGGATTTCATGATGTGTGCGATGCAACGCAACAGAAATGCGCTAAGGAGCACGGCTGGGGCCGTGTACATCAACCCGTAGAAAATGGCGAAAAGCAAACTGATGACGCCGGCTGGTCCGTCCAATGCTTCGGCGCCCGTGAGCGAAATTTTTGCCCAAACGCAAAAGCTCATGAACGCGCAGCCGCAAACCCACGCGGCGAGATAATACGCCAGGCTGCCGCGGCGGGTCATATCCGCCGCTGGATGTTGGGGAAATCCTGCCAGACTTTCACGCCGCAGAAATGCGAGCCTTCGGTGCAGATCGGAGTCGTGATTCCGGCGCGGAGATAACATGGCGGGCCGATATACCGCGCAAGCTCGGGGAAAACGGCGCGGACCTGCTGCACTTCTTCCATCGAAGCTTGATAAATCTCTTCCTGCGCGTTGAAACACGTGCGCATGGTCCATTTGTGCAGCAGATGAAGCAGGGAGCCGGATTCAACGAGGCGGATCGATTTCGCGTTGGGCAGAAGATAGAGAGCGATTTCGGCGGGAACGCCGTGGTCAAGCAGCGCGTTCTTGGCCGCCCAGGCTTCGGCCATCGCGGTCTCGTAGATTTCGCGCGCGCGAGCGTTGTCGCGAATGAGCATCGGGACGATGTAATCCGGCGAGCGCGTGTCGGCGAGCGTCAGTAGCGGGCGCGAGCCGGGAATCATGCGATGGCGCTGATCCTGGCTGTCGGCCGTGTGGCTGATTTTTTTCGCGAAGGCGAAATTGGCGTGCTGGAGCGCGCGCATCATCGGAGCATTGACGCCAATGTCGAGCGTTTCGCGGCGATAGGGATTGCGTGCGGGATTCAGCAGGCGATCGATGGCTTCGGCGTCAGAGCAATTGGTTTTAGTGACGCCAACGACGGCGCGATAGGCCGAGGCCACGACTTGCATTGCGCGCGGAGAATAATCGACAAGCTTCGAGGTTTCACCGAAAAGCTGTGCATCAAATTCGGCGGCGAATGCCTCACCATTTGCAGATTTCGCAAAAGACTGCCATTCGGGCAAGTCTTCCATCGGCGCCGAATCGAAGCGATCGAAGAATTGCGGATCGACTTCGCGCACGCGGCTGACCATGGCCTCGAGAACGGCGCGCGATTCGGAAGGCGTGTCGCAGGCAGATTGCATGCGCCAGAGACGATGCAAGACGATGCCGGAGAGCGTATGCACCATGGTGGTGAATGCGGCGACGGGAAGAACGTAGCGGGCGACTTCGATGGCGCGCTTTTGCGCGGCGCGCTTGACCTTCTCGATGCGGCGCGGATGAGACATTGCGCCGACGTGCCAGATGTCGTCGAGGATGGCCTGCGCTTCGGATTCGAGAATCTTGGAGAGTTCGCGATAATACGACCAAGCGCGTGCGATGGCTTGCTCGTAAATGGCGCGCTCTGCTGGACCGAAGAGTCCGTCTTCGGGGGGAATGTAGGCCTGAGCGCGATCGAGGCGCACGTAACGCTGGCTCTGCTGTTCGGAATTATAGAAGGGGTGGGCGTGAAGGAAAGACCAGACGAATTGGCGGCTGACATTTTCGAGGCCGAATTCGAAGTGGGCGTGTTGGTACACGGTATGATGACCGCTGTAGAAGGTTGCGGCGCCGATATTGACGCGCTGCTTTTCGGTGATTTCCCCGGGGTTGACGATGCGCGGGGCGTAGCACGTGCGCGCGGCGGCAATGGCGGAATCGTAGGGATGCGTGAAGAAGTTTCGAAGAGTGACGCGCGGAGCGGCCGTTTCCACGGGATCGACGGGAAACGCTGAGATGGGGAGCGCCATGAGCGGGGACATTCTACACCCTATTCGGCGACTGGAGATTTGCACGAAGAAGCGAGACTGCGGGGCCACAACTTGAGGTTGCACAGCAGAGTCCCAGTCCGACAGTACTATAGTACCGTTGACATCGGCGGACGTGATGACTAGGCTGGACGCGAAAGGTGAAGTGAGGTTCTGGCAAACCAGGGACGAGAGGGGTGTATCTTTTAGACACATAGTCTAAAAAAAAACCCCTTGACGGCACAATAGCTCATAGAATCCGCCAGGTTGTTACCTGATTCGGGGGGTTCCTATGAGCAAGTGGTTGATGGTGGGTGTGTTAGTGCTGTTGGCCCTGGTAAGCGCAGTCGGACTGCGCAGCCTGACGGCGAATGCGCAGATGGTTGCCGGCGGCGGCGCACCGATGCCGATCACACCTTGGACAAACGCGAAGGGCGGCGGCGCACCAATGCCGATTACGCCTTGGACGAATGCCAAGGGCGGCGGCGCTCCGATGCCTATTACACCCTGGAACTAAACAGGGCGTAAGCGGCAGCTGGGCCTAGCCTCGCGATACGAAGTGAATGCTTGGCCCTTTTGATTACGTTATATGGATTACGAGTTTCCTAGCGGAACTCTACGTGGTGGTTTGGGCTCTCAGCCGTAAACAATTCCTTCGCAATATTTCCCTTAATGTCTATATCATGGCCGTCGCGCTGCAGAGCGCCGTCCTCTATCCGCTGGTCAGGCATTACGGAGCGGCGTCGCTGCAATACCGCTACACGTACTACTACACAGACAGCTTGCTGATCATCTTGCTGTACTTTGTCATCATGCGTTTTTACAAGGAAATGTTCCGCGAAATGCATGTAGGAAAGTATGTGCAGGGCGCGTCGGCGATGCTGCTGACGGCGACGGCGCTATTTTCCTACGTAGTCATCCACCAGAATAAGGATCACCTGACCAGCCGGTTCGTGGTCGAGCTGGGGCAGAATCTTTATTTCGTGGGGGTCGTACTGACCTATTTGCTTTGGGGCGCGATCGTGAAATTGAAGGAGACGCGCGCGAGGCTTGTCCAGCTGGTGCTGGCGCTGGGTATATATTTCAGCGCGAACGCTGCGGCCTATGCGATGCGAAATCTTTTCCCCGGCCTCCAAGCAAACTTCCTGCGATTCATTCCGCCGGTGATGGGAGCATTCCTGCCGCTGGCATGGGCCTATACGTTTACACGAGTTCCGGAAAGGGCGAAACTGGAAACGGCGCGCGTTGTGGCTTCGGGCGTTCCGGTTCAACAGCACTCATGATTGCTGCCCTTATCTGCGTGGCCTCCATTGCAGCGCTCCTGCAATTCTTTATGGCTCATTCGCGCGCGGTGATCGCCGTCTACCGGAAGTCGGAGCTTTCGGAACAAGTGCGTGAAGTCGCGGGCATCGAGGGTCAGCAAGTCAGCAGCGAGCAATTCGGGCGGCTGGTGCAATTGGTTCGTTTGTGCCCGCAAAAGAGCGACGATCAGACCGATCTGAGGGTGGTAGGAGTCTATTATCGCCTGATGGGCGTCCTGCGTTCAGTGGGCCGGGCGTTTTCTTCGCGAATTTCGGCCTGGGCGGAGAGTGAGCGAAGCGCTTGCGCATATTTTGCAGCGGTGGCTCTGGACCGACGGATCGCCAACAGCCGAGACCTGCTGGCGCAGCAGATGGGCGAGAATTAATCCGGCTTTTCCCTCCCTTTCTACTTATTGATTTTAGTTGTCACAAGCCGTGGTGAAGGTCCGTTTGCATTCTGAATTCCTCTGTCACGAACCAGAATATTCATGCTAATCCATCGTCAGAGCCCTAATGCTATACGCTACTCCTTGCGGCTGGTAAAATAGCCGTGCGCCAGTTTTCTTTTCCTGCAATGAAAAATACTCTTCATCAGAAGGTTCGAGAATCGATTCAAAGGCACGAGATGCTGCGCGCAGGAGACCGCGTTGGCGTGGCTGTGTCTGGCGGCGCAGATTCGGTTGCACTGCTGCGAATCCTGCATGGGCTGCGCGGCGAAATCGGATTTACGCTCTGCGCCCTGCACTTTAATCATCAACTGCGAGGCGCAGAGTCCGATGCGGATGAAAGTTTCGTTAAGGCTCTGGCGGGTGCGCTGAATCTCGAATGCATCGTGGATCGAGAGGATGCCGGCGCGACAGCAGAGCGAGAAGGCTGGAATCTGGAAGATACAGGACGACGGCTGCGGTACGGTTTTTTTGAAAGCGTGGTAATGCGCGGGATGGCCACGCGAGTCGCCACGGCGCACACCGCGGACGATCAGGCGGAAACAGTTTTGACACGACTCCTCCGAGGGACGGGACTGACTGGATTGTGTTCCATCTATCCGGTTCGCGGGAGGATTATCCGGCCGCTCATTGAAGTCCGGCGCGAAGAGCTGCGAAACTACCTGAGGCAAGTCAAACAGGAATGGCGCGAAGACGCAACCAATCTGGACACGGAACGGCTTCGAGCACGCGTGCGGCACCGATTGATTCCTGAGCTTGAGAAGGATTTTTCGAACGCCGCCGTCGCCAAGCTCTGCGAGGTTGCGCAACTCGCGCGAGACGATGAGTCATTTTGGGTGGCGCTGGTTGAGGACCGCTACGAAACGCTGGTCTCGCAAACGACTGATGGCGTATGCGTGAAAGCGGCGGACCTGCTGCGGCCGATTGCGCTGACGCTCCAAGCGGTTGACGAGGAATCGGCGCGGCGGCTGCATGCGCTGACAGCCAGGCTTGTGAGGCGATTGTACGGTGGAGTAAAAGGCGACAAAGGCGAGCTTTCCCAGAAACATGTGGAGCAAGTGATTCATCTCGCGGCAGCGGGAAAGAGCGGACAGCGCATCGAGCTTCCTGGTCGTGTGATTGCGGAGCGGCAGGCGGATCGGTTGATTTTTGGAGGCGCCGAGGAGGAAAAGGGCGCCCGTATTTCGAAAACCAACCGTTTTCCTGTGCGATCTTATGCCTATGAAGTGCAGCTTCCCAAGAGCGGGTCGGCGGCAGTTTCCATTCCGGAACTTGGGAGGGCCTTCCGTTTGAAAGTGATTGACTGGCCCATGAGGGAGCGCGACACTATTCGTGCAGGGGTATTTCTGGATTTCGAGAGGCTTCGGGCTCCGCTCATGCTGCGGAACTGGGAGCCTGGGGATGCGTATCGCCCTTCCGGGCGCCAGAGAGTGCGGAAACTGGCGCGGATGCTGGCTGCCCGCCGAATTGGTGCGGGGGAAAGAGCCGGGTGGCCGGTTCTGACGAGCGAGGGAAACGTGGTCTGGGCTGCGCGGATGCCGGCAGCGGCGAAGTATTCGGCTGGCGACGCGACGCGCACCGGCGTGTGGATTTTCGAGGAAGGCCTGTGAGGCAGGCATGAAGGCTGCGTATTCGCGTCAGCAAATTGCAGCGCGGGTGGCGCAGATGGGCCGAGCGATTTCGAAAGATTACGCCGGCCGGACGATCGACGTCATTTCGATACTCGAGAACGCGTTTCTCTTCGCAGCCGATCTGGTGCGGGAGATTTCGCTGCCGGTGGTTTGTCACTTTGTGCGGACCGAGTTGCGGCATGTGGAACTCGGCGGATTCGAGCGGGCGGAGATTTTCTTTTCGACCCCGCCGCAGCTCAAAGGGCGCGACGTGCTGCTGGTGGACGCGATATTGCACACGGGCGTGCCGCAGGATTTTTTGTGGAAGCGGCTGGAGGAATGCAACCCGCGGTCGCTGGCGATGGCTGTGCTGTTCGACAAGGAACGCGACCGGAGAGTGGGGCTCCAGGCGAAGTACGTTGGGTTCGCTTCTGCATCTAAGTATTGGGTGGGGTACGGTCTGGCAGGACGCGATGGGTTGTACCGCAACCTGCCGTATGTGGGAACGGCAAGGAAAGCCGGCGAATCAGGGGCCCGGAGACCGGCGAAGCGGCCGGTGCGGAAACACGGATGAACATTTCAGGGCCAGAGCGTGAGGCACAACGGTGAACTCGACAGTTAAAACGGTGTTCTTCTGGATGGCGATGATTCTGCTCGCCGTCGTGTTGTGGGAGATGGCTTCCAAGGGAGGCCAGACATCACGGGATGAATCTCCGAGCTATACGGAGTTTCAGACAGAAGTGCAGAAGGGCAACGTCAGCGAAGTGACGATCATGCTGTCGCAGGTAAGCGCGGAAGTGGATGGAGAGTTCCGCGATCCGAAGGCGAAGTTTCACGTCACCGTGCCCAAGGAAACGCTGAGCGACCTGACCAAGGAACTGCAGGACAAGAACGTCGATGTGAACATCAAGGAAGTGCGCAACAACGATTGGATCAGCATGTTGATCGATACGGTTCCGTTCATTTTGCTGCTGGTGATCTTTCTCATCATGATGCGGCAGATGCAGGCGGGCGGAAACAAGGCGCTGAGTTTCGGAAAATCCCGCGCGCGGCTGCTGACAGCGCAGCAGAAAAAAGCCACGTTCAAGGATGTGGCGGGCATCGAGGAAGCCAAGGAAGAGCTGCAGGAGATCATCGACTTTTTGAAAGACCCGCAGAAATTCCAACGATTGGGCGGGCGCATACCGAAAGGCGTGCTGCTGGTCGGACCCCCGGGAACGGGCAAGACGCTGCTGGCGCGAGCGATTGCCGGGGAAGCGAATGTGCCGTTCTTCTCGATTTCCGGTTCCGACTTTGTGGAAATGTTCGTGGGCGTTGGCGCGAGCCGCGTGCGCGACCTGTTCGAGCAAGGCAAGAAAAACGCGCCGTGCATCATCTTCATCGATGAAATCGACGCCGTGGGGCGGCACCGGGGAGCAGGTCTTGGCGGCGGACATGATGAGCGCGAACAAACGCTGAACGCGCTGCTGGTGGAAATGGACGGCTTCGAATCGAACGAAGGCGTCATTTTGATCGCGGCGACGAACCGGCCTGATGTGCTCGATCCAGCGCTGCTGCGGCCGGGACGCTTTGACCGGCGCGTGGTGGTTCCGCGGCCCGATGTTAAAGGCCGTGAAGAAATTCTCCGCGTACATACACGGAAGGTACCCATCGCTGAAGATGTGGATTTGTCGATTTTGGCGCGAGGCACGCCGGGCTTTTCCGGTGCGGACCTTGCGAATCTGGTGAACGAAGCAGCGCTCTGGGCGGCGCGGCAAAATCGCAAGCTCGTGACCATGGAGGACTTTGAGATGTCAAAAGACAAAGTCCTGATGGGCGCTGAGCGGAAATCGATGATTCTCTCGGAAGAAGAGAAGAAGAATACGGCTTACCACGAGGCCGGGCATGCGCTCGTGGCGGCGATGACGCCGGGAGCTGACCCGCTGCATAAAGTGACGATCATCCCGCGCGGCATGGCGCTCGGCGTGACGATGCAACTGCCGATCGACGACAAGCACACGTACACAAGAGATTTTCTCGAAAGCCAGTTGTCCGTGCTGATGGGCGGGCGCGTGGCGGAAGAGATGTTCTTGCAGCACGTGACGACAGGTGCGGGAAACGACATCGAGCGAGCGACAGAAATCGCGCGGCAGATGGTTTGTGAATGGGGTATGAGCACGCTCGGACCGCTGACCTTCGGCAAGAAGGAAGAAGCGATTTTCCTTGGACGCGAAATCGCGCAGCATCGCGATTATTCGGAAGATACGGCGATTAAGATCGATGCGGAAGTGCGCGGCATCGTGACGACGGCATACTCGCGAGCGCGGACGATACTCGATACGCACCGCGATGCTCTGGAGCGAGTTGCGAAAGCGCTGCTGGATCGCGAAGTGCTCGACGCGAACGAATTGAAGCTGCTGATGGACGGCAAGCCCCTTCCGGAAAAACCGCCGAACCCGCCACCGTCGGCGCCTCCCGTGCCTTCGAAGGAGCCGCAACTTTCCTTGCGGCCGGAGCCGCGTCCCGTGCCCGGCATGGCGAAGGGCGAGAAACCCGCGCCGGCTTGATTGATATTTTTCTTCCTTTGGATTTTGCTGCTGCGTGAAAACTTTCTCGCCGATTTGTCGTAATATATCTCGCATGGCAAAGGATCACCGGGAACCCATCGAAGTGGAATGTCCATGTTGCCAGGCTAAACTCACCATCGATCGTGAGCTTGGCGCTGTGCTGTCGCATACGCCACCTCCCAAACCCCCGTCTTCTGTCGATCTTGATGACACTGCGCGCTTGCTTCGCGAGCAGACCGAACGCGTAGAGGCAAAATTCCGGCAATCGGTGGAGGCGGAACGGACGAAAGACGATGTCCTCGAACGCAAATTCGCCGAGGGGCTGAAAAAAGCCAAAGACAAACCCGTCGAAAAGCCGATTCGCGATTTTGATCTCGATTGAACTGCAATCGCCTGGCGAGCGAATTTTTCGCCGTGCGCCAAATCCATGATCTTGCGCCGCAGCAACACCTACGCGATGTGTCTTTTGGGGGTATCGGCCGCGTTTGGCGCCGGGGCATGGGCGCAGAAAAAGCCGAAACTGCCAAGGCCCGTGCCGATGGATTCCGGCGTCCAGATGGAGCGCGACCGCGCAACAGGAGACCTGGTTTTCCAGCATCCGAAATCCGGCAGGCCGGCAGCGGAGACGCCGAAAAATATTCCGGCGGTGCTGCGAGTTCGCGTCAATCTGGTCGAAGTCGGGTGCAACGTCTTCGCGCCGGATGGGACGGCCGTGCGCGAGATCCCGCGAAGCGATTTTCAGATTTTTCAGGATGGAGTCGAGCAGAATCTCACGCACTTCGACGCTTCGAGCCAGGGCGCGAGCATTGCGCTGATCCTCGATGCAAGTCCCAGCGTCCTGCCAGATACCGATGCAATGAAAGCGGCTGGGGAACAACTGATTGCCAATCTTTCTCCTGCTGATGAAGTCGCCGTGGTGGAATTTGCCGAGCACACGTTTTTGCTGCTCCCCTTTTCGCGAAATCGAGAGTTGCTGCAGAAAGCCATCGCACGCGTGGATGTGCGCGGCTTGTTCTCGCAGGCGATCGGTTCCAACATTTACCGCTCAGTGTATCTGGCGGCGGATGAACTTTTTCCCGGCCGCACCGGACGCAAAGCGATCATCCTGCTGACGGATGGGCAAGACAGCGGGATGGGGCTCAACCTGGACGGCGAAGGCGTGCGGCTGCGTCCGGGCGATCCGCCGAATCGCGTTACGCTGGAAGACGTGGCGAGGACACTTTCATCGCAGGGCATCGAAGTTTACGCGATCTCGACGCAGAATCGCCCGAGCATAATGACACCCGAATGGCTCGCCGCGCATCAGGGAGATTCGCTGGTCACGCCGGATGCGTTGACGCTGGGCATTCCTGCGTACACGGATTTTTTGGCAGAGCTGGTGCGGCGCGCAGGGGGGCACCTCTATTTCATGAATGAGACGCGAACAGTCGCCAATGCCTATCGCGAAATTATTCAGAATTTGAGCGCGCAATACACGCTGGGCTACTATCCGCCGCGGACAAGCCAGCCGGGCTGGCACTCGTTGCGCGTGGAAGTCCGAGGGCAAGGGCCCGTGCGCGTCGTGCATCGTCTGGCATTTTACGAGTCCGCAGAATTGCATTGATTCCCGAGGAAAATGTGCTGTACCTGCATTTGGCATGAACCGAGATTTCCCGCGCTGCTGGCCAGTGTGATTTAATCGAAACTCATGGTGCCGAGAAAACGATTCCGGCTGCGGCTGCCCTCGCGCACGCTGATTTTGGGCGAGCGTACGCTGATTATGGGAGTCCTTAATGTGACTCCGGACAGCTTTTCTGATGGCGGGAAATTTCTCGACGCCGAGAAAGCTATAGAGCACGCGCTGGAAATGGAGCGCAAGGGAGCGGACATCCTCGATATCGGCGGCGAATCGACGCGGCCCGGTTCGACAGGCATAACTGCGGAGGAGGAGCTGCGGCGCGTGCTGCCAGTCATCCAAGGCCTGCGCGGGCGATTGAAGATTCCGCTCTCAATCGACACACAGAAGGCGGAAGTGGCCGAAGCGGTAATTGCCGCAGGTGCGGAGATCCTCAATGTCATCGGCGCAGTGCATGCCGAAGCGGAAATATTCGAAATCGCGCGGCGGCGAGGCGTGGCGACGATTTTGATGCACATGCGCGGAAGACCTCAGACGATGCAGAAAGGGCCATTTGCCAAGAACGTGGTTCAAGACGTGATGACGGGGTTGCGAAGCGGGATCACCCGCGCGCGCCACACCGGAATTGCAAAATCAAAGATCATCGTCGATCCCGGAATCGGTTTCGGAAAGAGACACCGGCAAAGCTTGGAATTGATCGCGCGGCTACCGGAGCTGGCAAAGCTCGGATACCCGGTGCTCGTGGGCGTGTCGCGCAAAGCGTTTATCGGCGATGTGCTCGGTGGCGTTGCCACGGAGCAACGCGGCTGGGGGACGGCGGCGGCGGTTGCCGCGTCCATCTTCGGCGGCGCGCACATCGTGCGTGTGCACGACGTCGATGAAATGAAACAGGTCGCGAGAGTAGCGGATAGAATCCTCGCGCTTCCGAGGAAGCACGCGTAGAATAAATTTCGCGGAGGCTTTAGGAATATGCTGCGCCGCTTGACAATCCTCAGTGCGACAGCCGCGCTGACATTTTCGCTCTGCACGATGCGCATCGCTGCGCAGGGACTTCCTCCGGCGCAAAAGCCATTCGAGCCAAAAGTGCCGCAAGGCACGGGCGCGTGCTCGATCGACAGGCCGTGCGCGGAAGTTGCTCCGCTGATTATCTCGAGTGCGCTCGGGGCTTCGCCGCTGGAAAACAATTTGCGCGAGCTGACCGATGTGATTGGCGGTCGGGTTGCGGGCACACCGGCGAATGACAAAGCCGTGGAATGGGCGGTGGAAGCGTTTCGCCGCGCTGGTGTGGACGAAGTTCATACAGAGAGATTCACGGTGCCGGTGAGCTGGGCCGAAGGACATACGCATCTAGAGGTGATTGCGCCGGAGGCACTTCCGGTGCATCTGGTGTCGATTGGATGGTCGCCGGCCACGCCCGCGGGAGGCATCACGGCCAGCATGGTGGACGCAGGAATAGGCGATGAGGCGGGTTTTGCGCGCCTAGGCAACGCGGCGAGTGGCGCGATTGTCCTGGTGCATACAAATGTGCTGAAAACGTGGGACGACCTCATGAACGAGTATAACTATGAGCCTGCGGTCATTGATCGCGCGGTGAAGGCAGGCGCAGCGGCGATTTTATGGATGTCGACGCGGCCGTACATGCTGCTCTACCGGCACAATCTTTCGGTGACTGGCGAACTGGAACGATTGCCACAGGCCGTGGTGGCGCGCGAAGATGCGATGCGGCTGGCTCGGTTCATCGCTTCCGGGCAGCCGGTGAAAGTCCGCCTCGACATGCCAAACAAAATCGGCGGACCTGTGCAGTCTGAGAATGTTGTGGCGGAGATTCGCGGCAGCGTGAAGCCGGATGAATTTGTGCTCCTGGGCGCGCATCTGGATTCCTGGGAGCTAGGAACGGGCGCGCTGGACGACGGCTGCAACGCAGCGATGACGATTGACGCGGCGCGTGCGATTCGCGCTGCGGGAGCGATTCCGAAGCGGTCGATTCGGTTCGTTTTGTTTTCGGGCGAGGAAGAAGGAATGCTGGGGTCGCGGGCCTACGCAGCGGCACACCGCGCGGAGCTCGATCAGATGGACACGACGATCATTTTCGATTCTGGCGACGGAAAAGTGACGGGATATTCGCTCGGAGGACGAAAGGACATCGCCGCAACGGTGACACGGGCTTTAGAGCCGCTGAGTACTTTTGGACCATTTGAGAATACCGATGACGCCGATCTTGGCACGGACAATTTCGATTTCTTGCTTGAGGGCGTGCCGACGCTCGTTGCCAATCAAGAGCCCGACGACTACATAATGAATTACCACGCAGCTTCGGACACTTTCGACAAAGTGGACTTCGCGCAACTTAAGCGCAACGAAGCGATCGCGGCGGTCACGGCATATGCGGTCGCGGATCTGCCGGAAAAATTGGGAGCACGGCAAAATCGAGAGCAAATCGAGAAATTGCTGGAAGACACCGGTTTGAAAAAGGAAATGCAAGCAGCGGGCGCCTGGCCACTTTGGGTCGATGGCAGGCGCGGGCGGCGGTTGACATCCAGCAGCAGCGGCCAGTAACTTTACGCGCTGTACGCGCGACAACTCCGAGTTCCATTCTGCGACGGCGCTATAATGATGAGAGATGGAATTCTCTCGCGCCACTTCCCGTTCCGCTGCGGCACAATCCCGCCGCATCCTGGCGATTGATTACGGACGGAGGCGCATCGGCTTGGCGATTTCCGATGAGCTGCGCCTGACGGCAACGCCACTCGAAACGCTGGTGAGGAAAAACAGGCGGGAAGATATGCGGCGACTCCGCGAAATCGTGCGGCAAAACAGCGTCGGATTCATTTTAGTTGGCTCGCCCGTGCATATCGGCGGAGAGGCAGGAGAAATGGCGGAGGAAGCGGCACGCTTTGCCGCGCGCGCAGGGAAAGAACTGGCATTGCCGGTGGCGCTCCGCGATGAACGATTGACGAGCTGGGAGGCAGAAGAGATCGCGAAGGAAACAGGCCGGAGAAGTGCGAAAAATCTCGATTCCGTGGCGGCGGCGATTTTGTTGCGCGAGCATCTGGATGAAATGCGCAATGGAACCCCTGCGGCGAAGGGTAAATAGAACATGCGGCGACTGGTATTTGTGATCGTTATTCTTATTGCCGCCGTGGCTGGTGCGGCCGCGTGGGTGCGCAGCGAACTGAAACGGCCGTACCGCGGCTATTCGCAGGCGCAGATCTTCGTCGAAATCCCGCGCGGCACGCCGCGGTGGACCATCGCCGAGATGCTGCAGAAAAGCGGTGTGATTGACAGCCGTGTGGCGTTCGTTTTGCTAAGCAAATGGCATCACCATGGCGTGCTGCAGGCGGGCGAGTATATGTTTTCCCGACCGATGACGCCGCGGGAAGTGTACGCGCAAATCGCGGGCGGGCACATCTACATGCACACAGTGATCGTGCCGGAAGGCTGGACGATGTTCGACATCGCCAACGAACTTGCAAAACAGGGCCTCAGCAGCAAAGAGGACTTTTTGCGCGCGGCGCAAGATACTTCGCTGGTGCGAGACATTGCACCGCAGGCTCCGTCGCTTGAGGGATTTCTGTTTCCTTCGACCTATCAATTTTCGAGGAACACCACGCCCCAAGAGATTGTTGCGACCATGGTGAAAGAATTTCGGGGAGAATGGGGGAAATTGCAGAACGAAGCGGCGGAGGATCCCAACCCGGATTCTCCGGAGCTACGGAATGCTTCTGCGAAGCACAAGATAGATGATTTGGTGTCCCCGGTTACAAAACTTTCCACCTCGCAAATTGTGACACTCGCGTCTCTGGTGGAGCGCGAAACACCTCAGCCTGCGGAGCGGCCGATTGTTGCGAGCGTTTTCTACAATCGGCTCAGGCTCCGGTTGCGGCTGCAATGTGATCCGACGGTGCAATATGCGCTCGATCTGGAGGGCAAGCCAACTCCGAAATTGACTCCAGGGGATCTGCTGGTCTCCTCGGACTACAATACCTACCGGCATCGCGGGCTGCCGCCTGGGCCGATTGCGAATCCGGGAGATGCATCTTTGCGCGCGGCGCTCGATCCGGCGCAGACGAAATACCTATATTTTGTGGCCAACGGATCGGGCGGCCATTTTTTTGCGCGCACGCTCGCAGAACACAATCGCAACGTGCAAAAATATCGGAGAATCCTTGAGGGTTTGCCGCCTGAGGCACCCCCTCCCGTGCATCGGAGGACGAAACCGGCACGCAAACGCCCGAGCATGAAGCATCGCAAATCCACAAAGAAGGCACAAAGCCGCTCATGAACGTGGAGAAAAAATCGGTGAAGAAGGAAATGATTCTGGCCGCCGCGCGCGAAATGAATAAGGCAACCTATACACCGGCGGAAATCGAACAGATCCGGAGAAAATTGATTGCTAAGCACGGCGAAGCCGGCAAGACTTCCGCGGACTATATCGCCGACGTCCTGGCTGCCGCGAAAATGCGCGTGGTGATGTCCGCGCACGTCGATACCGAGGGCCTCTACGAAGAAGAATTTGAGGACCTGCTCCATTTTTCCACCTTTGAAGAAGCGGAGATGTGTTTGGTCCGGCTGGATGAACTCTTGAGAAAATTTGAAACGGAAGGAGAGAAGGCCGCCGAGGCACGCGTGTTGGAAGTGGCGCGGCTCGGGCGGCGGCGCGCCGAGATGATCGCACGAAATCACAAAGTGGACGCGGAAAGGAGGCGCGAGAAGGAAGAAATCGCGCGATGGTTCGCAGTCTGGCTGGAACAGCCCGACGCTTTTTTCGACTGGCTCGAACTCCGGAAGCAATCCGCAGAATTCCGAGAACGCTTTCCACAGAGCGAAACGCAGGAAGATTAAATGGCCATTTTAGTGGTGGAGGCGATGGACTTGGGGCCCGACGTCCGGGCCGCCAGCCTTGAATTGGTGGAAGGTGCGGACCATGAACCTCTTCATGGATCGGAGGCTGCGCAAGTCTGGAGCTCCGCGCTTCCAGCGATTGCGGCACAAGATTCTTGGGCGCTCGATTTTTTCAGCCATCTCGAACCACTGCGCGAATATTGCGAAGCAAAGAAGATCGAATACCGGGAGGCATCCGAAAGATGCATCGTCATCCCCGCGCTCGGGCCAGAGGATTTGTCTTCACTGCTGGCACGATTCGAGCACGAGACAATCGGCGTGCGCGCAGGAAATCTCGTGAGTACGGGGGATGTAGAGCTCGAAAACGAGCTCTCACGGCAGGGCGGCGATGCTTACCATAGGGCCTATTCCAACTACCATTTCTGCGCCATTTGCGATCTCGAAAATGGTTCGGTCGTCGTGCTAAGTGCGAAACTCTGGGCCAGCGAAATTGTTCGGAGGCTGCGTCCTAGGCTCAGCGGCATGAATGTGGAAGTGCGAATCGGGGCGTGAGGCGCGTGGGATCT
The DNA here is from genome assembly GCA_035934015.1 of Candidatus Acidiferrales bacterium. NCBI lineage: Bacteria > Pseudomonadati > Acidobacteriota > Terriglobia > Candidatus Acidiferrales > Candidatus Acidiferrales bacterium. The sequence continues at coordinate 43,026 of DASYYH010000021.1, read as the reverse complement.
TTCCTTAGCGCCAGAAAGTGTCACTTTCTGTAACCTACTGATTCCCCCCGGGAATAGCTGACCCTTCGGCACTTGCCTGAATGCGCACGTTGGTACGCCCGTACCATTCCCACGGGGTTACTATACCGAGCAGGATGCTACGAAGAGATATTTGAGGTCCCCCTATGCCGACCGCAAACGAGTCGTTGCCCTCATTATCCAAAAACGAGTCGTTGCCCTCATTATCCAAAGCCTTCGTGCGCAGTTTGAACCTGTTGTTGAAGTTCGCCCGGCTCTATGGATTGGAACACGCGCGAACTTCGGGCCAGCTAGAAGGGGCGTGGACGGAGTTAAACGTAGCATTGAACGCTTCCGGATCGTCGGGTTTGGTTCTGGGCACATCAGGGACAGACCTGCTGGTGGACGGAATGACGCTGGAATCGACCGCATCGGAACGCAGCTTGGCTCAGCTCCTCACCACGGCCAACATCTCAAGTATCGTTTTTACGCACGAATTGACCAAGGACGCTTTTACGGCTTTTGTGCGCACATTCGCCGAGGCAGGACAAAAACCAGCGGAATTAATTGAGCGTTTAAAGGCCTCTTTTGAGGAAGGACCAGCGTCTGGAATCCGCGTTAATGAAGTTCGCTTTGTGGCCGCCGATTCGGAAATGGCCGACTCGGCGATTGCAGCGCAGCTTGCAGCGAAATCGCTCGGCGCGGATGCAGAGAAACTGCAGGACTGGCTGAGAGATCCAGAAAAACTGATTCAACTCATCAGCGCGGCAGAAGGCTCTGGCATCTCGAAAACTTCGGGGTATGTCTTCGGAGAGGAATTGATCGGGACGGGGAACGGCGGCGGAGAAAAACAGGGCGCTTACCTGTTATCCGAAGATGAGATGAAGTCGCTGATGCGCATGGCGACGAGTTTGAATGCCGCGTCGCGCGGGCCGGCCGGAGAAGCGCAAAAAGCAGACTGGAAAGAGCGGTTTGCGGCGCTTCCGGCACCTGCTCAAATCACGCTCCGAGAAGCTCTGGCGGGGATGAGTTCGAAACACCCGAGGCAAAAACTGGACGACGCAGCGATGTTGCGGCTGGCCGAAGACATGGCCATCCATTACGCGATCGAACGATTTCAGCGCGGCGACCTGAAAGTAGACGCAGTGCGGCAGGTGCTCGAGAAGCTCGGAAAAGAAGTCGAGACGCTGCGGAAGGTCCTGCAATGGCACGAAGACAAAATGGTCAAGGCCGGAATGAACGTGGAGACGCACGCAGATATTCTCGACCGGCAGTTTTGGTCCTCGGTGCCAGAATCCGGGAAGCGCGGTGTGCTGCTCTCGCCAGAGAGCTGGTGCGTGCCTACGCGAAATGTGCGGCAATACTGCGAGGAATTGCTGAGCCGCGGAGACAATGAAACCACGGGGAAAATTTTGACGCAGTACGCGGGCTGCGTGAAGCACCATGACCCGGAAGCGCGAAAAAAGGCGGCGACCGGTTTGAGCCAGATGGTTGACCTTTATGTGCAGGCGGATGATTCGCGTCTGGATGAGGCGGTTCGGTCGATCGGCGAGCAATTGGGAGTCGAACGCGATCCGCAACTGCAAAGCCTGCTCAGCGCAGCTTTTGTACGCTTCAGCCAGGAAGCGACGGAACGAAAATCGTACGGTGCGGTGCGCCATGCTCAGGATACGCTGGCGAAAATCGAACGATCGCGGCCGAACTGGTCGCAAAGCATCGAGCCGCGGATTGGGATCGCGAATCGAATTCCGGAATTCATCGATCATGGACTGAGAAATTCTGGTGTCGTGGCGGAGCTGCTGGAAGTCCTGCGGCGCGCTCCGGAAGCGGCGGTGGAACAGATGGCAGCGCGTCTGATGCGCGTAGCGCGTGGAGCGGAGCGCGAACAGCTTGTGAGCATGGCGAACGCGCTAGGCGAACGCGCGAAAGACCATCTGCGGCGGACACTGGAGTTTAGCCCGGCGGCGAACGCGGTTCGCGTCGTGGGACTATTGAGCCGGATGGAGCCTGCGATTGTAGACGAGCTTCTCCCTAAGAAGATTCGCTCCGGCGAGAGGTCTGCGCATGATGAAGCTCTAAGGCAGCTTTCTGTGGGCGGCGCGCCGGAACGCGGGCGAATGCTGATGAGCTTGATCGATCGGTTTGACCGAATGATTGTCCCTATGGCGCTTGACGAGGTGGGCATGTCCGGCGATCCCAGTGTCGCGCCTGAGCTCTTGCGCCTGGCCGAAGGAGATCTGCTGGCAGATAGCTCGGCCTTCGTGCGCGTGAAGGCTGTCGAGGCGCTCGGAAGATTGCGACCGCCTGATTGCGCCACTCATTTGCGGCTCATCATTGAGACGCGGAGTGCGTGGCGCTGGGCTTATCCTCCGGAAATGCGCTTGGCCGCAGCGCAGGCTTTGTTGAAGGTCGATCCCGAACAAGCGCAAGAAGTGCTGCCGCGTTCCGGGCTTGATGCGGAGATGCTGCGCCTGGCCCCGCTCGACGTGCGAGCAGACCGCGATTTCGTGCGCTACCGGCGCTATCCTCGGATTCGCATGACCAAGCCAGTTTCTGCCGTCATTCAGTCCAAACGCGGCAAATATCAGCCCGCAGTTCAAGTGTTGAGTCTGGAGGGCGGACTTTTGAGCGGCGATGTCCACCTTTCCGTGGGGACGGCTGCGGATTTGAAGATCTCCTCGGGAATACGGCCGATCCGGCTGGAGGTTCTCGTGAGATTTACGAAGACAAATCAGGCTGGAGTCGAAATGGTTGGCATGGATTTGGAAGATCGCTCGCGGCTGCGGAGCTTGCTGGTGTCCATGGCAGGCGCAGCGCCGCAAAGCCAGTCCTTGCCGATGTCTGCCTGACTTCGACTTTTCGCTCATTCACACCCGGCGATAGCCGTTGCGTTGACACCCCTAAATGCGGCTGTTAAATTCATTGTTTGTCCTTTTACGGGGGATTTCGCTGCAGATTCACAGGACACTTTGGATTGCGGGGCTATGCTTGAATGCCGCTATTTTGGCCGGTTGCGCCGTGAGCCGCAAGACGGTTACGATTCCCACCACAACAAAACCGGCGCTGACAGCGACGAGGGCCGAATTAATTGCGCGGTATAACCAGATTGCATCTGGCGTGCAGACGCTCAACGCGGCAGTGCGCATGTCGCCGACGGCAGGATCGGCGCTGAGCGGAGTCATCGAGCAATATCACGATGTAAATGGGTATATCCTGGCGGCGCGGCCAGCGTCCATACGAATGATCGGGCAGGCGCCGATTGTGGCCAAAGACATTTTTGATATGGTGTGCGACGGGCAAACATTCCGAATTTACATTCCGTCGAAGAATAAGTTTATCGTGGGGCCAGCGAACCTCCGAGAGAGGGCGCAGAAATCCATTGAGAACCTTCGGCCACAACATCTGTTCGACGCACTGATGTGGACCGAGATCGCAGCGGACGCGCCAGTGCTGATGGAAGAGGAAAATGAGCCGCCGGAGCAATATTACGTGCTGATCGTGGCAGCGCAGGGCCCGCAGGGATGGAATCTGGACCGCAAGATATGGTTCGAACGCAGCGATTTGCAGGTGGCACGCATACAGATTTTTGGCAGCAAGGGCGAGGTTCTATCGGATATTAAAACGAGCGATTGGCAGCCCCAAGGAAACATCATGTATCCTCGTGAAATTGTGCTGAACCGGCCAGCTGATGAATATCAGCTCGCCATCGCGATTACGAGTTTGACGTTGAATCAACCGGTCTCCGCAGACCGCTTCCAGCTGGCTCAGCCAGCGGGCACTGAACTCGTGCAGCTTGGCGAAGGAAAACAGCCGTGATTAAGCACATGATCCTGCGGAACATTCTGTACCGGCCGGTGCGGACGCTGATCACGATTATCGCCGTAGGCGTGGAAGTAACGCTCGTGCTGACGGTGGTGGGGCTGACGTCAGGGATGCTCTCCGATACGGCGAAGCGTATTGAAGGGATCGGAGCGGATATCATGGTGCAGCCTCCTTCCGCTTCGGTTTTCATGGCTTTCAGTGGAGCGCCCATGCCGATTGAAATCGGGCAGAGGCTCGGCCAAATCAAGAACGTGCAATCGGTTGCGCCCGTTCTGCTGCAATTCAATTCCACGAATGGGCTGGACATCATTTACGGGATCGATCCTGTGACGTTTAGCGAGGTTTCGGGCGGATTTGTCTTTCATGAGGGACACGGTCTGCAAGCTCACGATGACATCCTGGTTGACGACTGGTACGCGAAGGGACGAAAAGTGAAAGTTGGTGATACGCTCCACGTACTCGGACACGATTTTCATGTGGCCGGAATCGTGGAGCATGGAAAGGGCGCGAGGCTGTTTGTGCTCATGTCCACGCTGCAAGATCTTTCCGGGGCGCGCGACAAGGCTTCCGTATTTTTCATCAAGTGCGACAGCCCGGACCAAACCGAGAAAGTCATCGGCCTAATTAATGTGCTTTTGCCGCACTATGAAGTGCGCCCACTAAGGGACTACATGTCGCTAATGACGTCGTCCCATCTGCCGGGACTGAAAACCTTTATTGACTCAATGATCTGGCTCGCGGTGGCTATCGGATTTCTGGTGATCCTGCTTTCGATGTACACGACGATTATTGAGCGCACGCGCGAGATTGGCATATTGAAGTCGCTTGGAGCGTCGCGAAGTTACGTGGTGCGCGTGATCCTCAGCGAAACCACGGCTTTGTGTCTGGCGGGGATTGTGCTGGGATTTGGGATGAGTTATGGCGTTCGCATGCTGTTTCTCACGATTTTTCCCACTCTGACCATCCTGATCACGCCCAGCTGGCTGCTCAAAGCCGCTGGGTTGGCGATCGCCGGCGGATGGCTGGGCGCGACATATCCGGCCTGGCTGGCAAGCCGGAAGGATCCCATCGAGGCGCTGGCGTATGAGTGACCCCGAGATTCTCTTCTACGGCACACTAGCCATTGGCGAATTGACCGAATAGAATCATTGTATCGGGGGAAATGGGAGTTCCTTCCGGTGGGAGCGAGTTGGAACCGATACTCAAGACCGAGAACCTTTGGAAGATATTCCGCGCCGGAAGCCTCGACGTGGCGGCTCTGCGTGGAATTGATCTGGAGATATTTGCGGGGGAATTTGTTTCCGTCATGGGCCCTTCCGGGTGCGGCAAGTCCACGTTGCTTCACGTAATCGGTGGGCTGGCGCGGGCGAGCCGCGGGCGCGTCTTGCTCGATGGTAACGATCTGACGAGTCTGGGAGACGCGGGGCGGACGCTCCTGCGGCGGCACAAAGTAGGATTTGTGTTCCAGCGATTCAATCTCCTGCCCACGCTGGACGCGCGCGGAAATATCGCGCTGGCGCAGCACATTCATGGTGACGGTTTCGACCCGCACCGGTTCGACGTGGTTACACAAATGCTGGGATTGAGAGAAAGGCTGGAGCACCGGCCCTCGCAGTTGTCGGGCGGCGAGCAACAGCGAGTTGCAATTGCGCGTGCGATCATCCACGAGCCCAAAATCGTCCTCGCCGATGAACCAACCGGCAATCTGGACACCAAGAATTCGGAGAATGTCCTCGGGTTGCTCCGCCAGCTGAACAAGAATCTGGGGCAGACGATCGTGATGATTACGCACAATCCGGAAGCGGCGGCTTATGGAACGAGAGTGCTGCACATGCGCGATGGTCTGGTTGTCGACGGCGCGGCGGCGAACTGAGATGCGCAAACTCTGGCATGGCTTTGCCAATACGATTCTGTGGTCGTATGAGCGCGGGAGTTGGCCCTACGATGTCATGGTCGTCGCGATTGTGATGTTTGTTCTGCTTACGCCGCGAAGCTGGTTCCACGACAGGCAGCCGAGCAGCAGCCAAAGCAATAGTGGAATCACGCTGATCATGCGCGACCCAACCATGCACATCGAAACCTATCGGGTGGACGGCAGCCTTCTTCCGCATTCCGATCCTGTCAAAGCCGCAGACCCTCAGTTCGAGGAACGAGCACACGAGATTCTAAGTCAATCAGTGGACGAACTTAAGAACCAGTCGTTTCAAATTCGCAGAATCCAGACCGTGCGAGACAATGACGGGGCAGTTCTCTTCTACGATGTGGATGTAAGTCATTAGTTCCTACCTTCCATAGCAAATGTGTCCTTGTGGCAACATCTGTTCACTCAGCTTTTCCGGCACTTTCCGCCGCTGTGTTATCATCCATGTTTCTCAGAGAAGAGGTTTTTAGTCCGAACGTGTTTCGAAAATACATTTTGCTTTCGACAATCCTAACGATGGCGTTCGCGCTCCCCGTGCTTGCCGAACGCGCTCAAGAACGGAACCCGCTGACATTGAATGCCGTCTTGCGCGAACTGGACGATCAAGCCAAGGGTTTTCAGAGCCTTACGGCCGATATTGCGCGGACGAAGGTGACTGTGGTCGTGAATGTGAAATCTACCGAAACAGGTGTCCTTTACGTCCACGGCGAAAAAATGCGCCTGGAAATGAAGACTCCGGACCCACGCACCATCCTCCGAACGGGCGACACGATTTACATTTACACGCCGGGACTAAAACGAGTCGAAGAATACAATTTGGGCAAGCACCGCCAGCTTGTGGATGAATTTCTTCTCCTGGGTTTTGGAACCTCGGGGCATGATCTGGAAAAAGGCTTCCTGGTGACGCTTCTCGGTGAGCCAACGCTGGACCATCAGAAAACTGCGCTGCTGGAGCTCACACCCAAGTCAGCACAGGCCAGAAATCAAATTTCGAAAATCCATTTATGGCTCGATGAATCTTCGTGGCTGCCTGTCCAGCAAAAATTCTTCGAAACGGGGTCGGACGACTACTTCATTATTCAGTATTCGAGCGAAGTCCGAAATCCGAATATCCCCGATTCGAGATTCCGGCCCCACTGGCCCAAAGACACGCAGAAAATCCGGCCCGAGGGATAGCACAAGGGCGTGCTACTGGTTTTTCTGAACTAGTTCTCTTTCTTGCGTAATCAAAGCGTTCTTCCGATTCAAGCCCCAGCGATATCCAGCCAAGTTGCCGTCTTCCCGAACAACACGGTGGCATGGAACGACGACGGAGACAGGATTGGTGGCGCAAGCGCGGGCCACGGCCCGAATGGCGCGAGGCTTGCCAATCGCGCGAGCGACCTCGCGGTAAGAGCGCGTGGCGCCATACGGAATGCGGCACAATTCCTGCCAGACGCGGCGCTGGAAGGCGGTAGCCTGAACGTCGAGGGGGAGATCGATGTGCGGCTCGCGCCCGCGAAGGTGCTCGACAATCTCGCGAACCCAGGGACCGAGTCTCTTCGCATCACGGCGAATTTCAGCACGCGGATATTCCTCTGCAAGAGCCTTTTCGAGCGGCGCATCGGAGTCGCCCAGATAAACGGCGCTGACGCCGCGCGACGTGGCCGCGACGAGCACGCGGCCAAGCGTACAAGGAACAATCGTGTAACTGATGTTCATGCCCGCGCCGCCGCGGCGGTAGATGGCGGGCGTCATACCCATTTGCGCAGGAGCGCGTTCGTAAAGGCGGCTGCTTGAGCCATAACCTGCGTCATACATTGCCGTAGTCACTTTTTCCCCCTTGCGAAGTTTGGATTTCAGTTGCGCCATACGTCGCGCGTCGGTGAATTGTTTTGGCGTTATGCCCAGGATGCGCCGGAACAGGTGCTCCATCTTGTGCGATTTGAGGCCGAACGAACGGCCTAACTCAGACAGCGTTAGACGAGCCTCGGAATCAACGGTCAGAGTTTCATCGATTTTGGCGCAAATCTGGTGAACGAGACGAGCCGCTTCGCTTCGTGACGGCTCCATCTGCGGCCAACAGCGGCGGCAGGGGCGATAACCAGCGAGTTCCGCTTCGCGTGGCCCCTGAAAAAAAATCACGCGATCCCTGCGCGGACGTTTGGACGGACACGATGGCCGGCAATAGATTCTCGTCGTGCGCACGGCATAGACAAATCGGCCATCAGCAGCGGTGCAACGATGCTGCACATCGCGCCAGTAGTTGGCTATCCTCGTCGCCACAATTGGCTTCGCCGTCATTTTCTTCGTTCGCATTCAATCCAACTGCGCGTCCCCTTATTAATTTTCGGGTTTGCTCCGCTAAGCATCAAATTAGTCCATCCATTCGATGATATCTATCCGATTTTCGCATCCAAACCCGGCTAACCAAAGGCGGACGCTGAGGGTGATGGAGCTTCCTGAAACCTTGTTGAATCAAAAGACACATTTTTCTTGACACCGTTGACGTTGAGTAGGGGCGCGAGGCATATTGCCTTACTCGGCAAATTGGTGGTTGCCGGACACTTGGGGGGCATTCACATGGGGGCAAGCTCAAATCTCAAGCCACGACTGTCTGTCGACCCGTTCGCTTTTCCTGCTGAAAGATTACGTCCAAATCTCGAAACTCTGCCGCCGCGGCGATTTTTGCGCGTCCCAACTCACGCTGTCAGCATCGTTCCGGATCGCCGGCGAAGCCCCCGCGCATATTTGAGTCTGCCATTGCAATTGACGAAGATTGGCGAACGCGCCGAAGCGACTCCCGTTACGCTGGTGACCAAAAACATCAGCTCGTCCGGCATTTATTTCCTGGCTCCGCGCATTATCGAACCAGGAACCGGCATCGAACTTGAGGTTTCGCTCATCGAGCGGCCTCTTGGGAGAGGAAGTGTCCGGCTGAAGACTGCGGCGCACGTGGTGCGCATCGAGGTATGCGAGGTTCCGGGTTGGAACGGTTACGCAGCTTCTTTCGATGACATCGATTTTCGGCGCGACGACGACATTCCGCACAACAGCGCGTCTTAGCTGAGGATTCGCATCGACTCCTTGGTGTTCTTCCGTTGGAGAAACCTGCGCAGAGCGACAGACCTTCCGCTCAGAAACAATGCTGCGAATTCACTTTAGTTGGAGGGCTTTGAAGAAGGCGCCGCAGTAGGCGTTGCTGCTGGGCCGTTCGGCTTGAAATTCTCGGACCGGACAATGAGGCGGATAGGCACATCTCCATTGGGCGTTTTCACATGGCCGTCGGAACGAATATACGTCGGAAACCACAGGTGACCTTGCAGATTCTGGCTATATACCTCAAACATTGAAAAAGGAAATGTGGAATAGGCGTTGCCGGTAATCGTGAGAAACTGACCATCGCTCTTCACAATGGCGAAATCCTGATCGTCAACCCAAATGACGCCGTCGAATAGCGGTTTATTACCCAACTCCTTGGCCTTTACGCGAAAGATGAAGGTATTGATCTGGTCGAGTTTTTCCTGGCCCTCGTAGGTCAGATTGTAAAGCGGCAGGTTTTCTGAAGTCAGAAAAAATAAAGGCAGAGCGTCTATTGTCTTTACGTCTTCGAGTGAAAATTCCGTGTAGTGCAAAGTAGAGGTAGGCGGCTTCGTAACAGTCTCATAGCGCTCCCCGGAGGGTTTCGTGTATTCCTGTCCCGCGAAGTCGAATTCTCCGCCGCCGTTCACGAGCTCTTCAAGCTTAACGCTTTGATCAAAGCTCTGCGCATTGTAAGCGGCATTGATGAAATCCTCGTTTTTAACGAGTCGCTGAATAATCTGGTCAGCAGACATCGGCGGTGCACCAGGATTAGGCTTGGCTGGAATGGACTTCACTTTGAATGTGGGCGGCGGAGTAATGGGGCCGACGGTTTGCGCACGGGCAGACATCGCCGTAGCAAAGATAAGAAAAAATAAAGGCGCTTTTAGAGAAGGCGAGAATGTCACTTTTAGATATACCCTTCTTTTCTCCCGTATTTTACCGTGAATTAGATGCAAGAACGCACTTTTACGATGACTGCAAGTTTACTCACTCCCGGCTGCGGGTCGTGGCCCTTCCATTGCTTGCAGGCAAGAGAGAGGTGAGTCATAATCGCCAGATTCTTCGCTTGTTTCGTGGAGAGAGGGCAGGCGATACATGATCTGTCCCCAATGCCGGACAGAAAATGCCGATGAATCATACTCCTGCTTGAAGTGCGGTTCCTCGTTGGATCTGCAAACTCCCGGGGGATTCGACCGTCCGATGGATGCGGATCAGACGCTCGATTCCACGACGCCGATCTCGCGAAATTCGACGGACAATTTATCCTCTCAAGAGACCTCGCGTACCCCGGTTTCTTCACGCTCTGGGTCCGGATCCGCCTCGCGTACGGGCGCGCGTTCGTCCGTAACCGTCTATGGAGTTCTGGAACCTGGCGATGAACTTGGAGCGCGATATCAGATTGAGGCATTGCTTGGACAAGGTGGCATGGGTCGCGTCTATAAGGCGCATGACAAGGAACTCGACCGGTCCATCGCTCTGAAAGTTTTGCAACCTCAGCTTACGACCGACGCGAACGCCATGCAGCGATTCAAGCAGGAATTACTGCTTGCCAGTCGCATCTCGCACAAAAACATTCTGCGCATTCATGATTTGGGGGAAGCCGATGGCGTGAAGTTTATCTCCATGGCCTTCGTCGACGGAGAGGATTTACATCATTTGCTCCGTGAGCAAGGAAAACTGCCCGTAGCACGCGCGGTTGATATCACGCAGCAACTGTGCGAAGCACTCGACGCGGCGCATTCGGAAGGCGTGGTTCACCGCGATCTGAAGCCGCAGAACGTCCTGATGGGCAAGGATGATCACGTTTACATTTCGGACTTTGGCTTGGCGAAATCCCTCGAGTCCAGCTCTGCCGGAATGACGCGCACCGGACAATATCTTGGAACGCCCAAATACATGGCCCCAGAGCAAGTGGAAGCGAAGCCGGTGGACAACCGAGCGGATTTGTATGCGCTCGGATTGATCTTCTTTGAGATGGTCACCGGCACGGAGCCATTCAAGGGCGATTCGACGCTACAGATTATGTACCGGCGGGTGAAGGAAAAACCGCCGAGCCCAAAAGAGTTTTCTCCGAATCTTCCTGACAATATCTCGCGAATCATTCTTCGCTGCTTGGAGCGAGATCCGTCTCGACGGTACCAAAATGCGAAGGAAATTTTGGCCGATCTGGGGGCAGGCAAGGCGACTTCCGCAGGGCGCAGCCTGCGACTTCCATTACCAGAACTAGGCCGCCGGTGGTGGTATGTGGCAGGTGTGGCGATAGTAGTCATAGGCGGGCTACTCGCTATTCCTTCTGTTCGGCGAGCGATATTTCGCACTCAGACTGAATCTTCTGGCATTGCGACTCCTGCCGGTGTTCCGCCTCTGTCTGATGGGCGTTTCGTCGCGGTGCTGCCTCTGCAAACTCTGGGAGAGCAGTCACAGCTGAACTATCTTGCGCAAGGCATCGAGGAAGCGCTCTCGGCCAAACTTTTTCAGTTGAAGGGGATTCATGTTTCCTCAACAGATGCCACCGGAAAGGCAAACCAGAAGCAAAGTTTGCCAAAGATTGCTCGAGCGCTTGGCGCAAATTTGCTCGTGCAGGGGATGCTGCAGGGCTCTGGCGATAAGATTCGAATCATCCTGAACCTGGAGGACGTGGCCGACGGGAAGCGCCTTTGGAGCCAGGAATTTAACGGCGTTACGGGAGACCTTTTTACTCTGGAAGATCAAATGTACAACCAGCTGGTCTCGGCGCTGAACGTGAATCCGACGAATGAGGATTTGGCTCGTGCAGCGGTTCGGCCAACGGACAATGTCGCTGCTTATGACCTCTACTTGCGCGGCCGCAATGCTTTGCGAAATTCGCAAGACCCCAAGAGCATTCAGCAAGGGCTCGATTATTTTGATCAAGCGCTGAAACAGGACGCGAAATTCGCTCTCGCCTATACCGGAATTGCGGATGCCAGCCTGCGGATGTACCACATCAAGAAAGACAGTTTCTGGGCGGAGAAAGCGCTCGCGGCAGCGCAGCAAGCGGACCAGCTCAATGACAATTTGACAGAAGTCCACATGGCGCTGGGGAATGTATATAGCACGACGGGAAAGTATGTGGAGGCCATCGCAGAACTGAAACGCGCATTGGCTTTGGCGCCGAACTCAGAGGATGCTTACCGTTCGCTTGGCGATGCATATATGCGCAGCGGCGACAGTGCCAAAGCGATCGAGGCTTACCAGAAAACCATCCAGCTCGACCCGTACTACTGGTTCAATCAAAATATTCTTGGAAATGCTTACTTTCGTCTGAGCGATTATCAGAAAGCGCTGGGCGCCTACCAGAAAGTCACGCAGATGGATCCGGACAATGCCACGGGATATGACATGAGCGGAATGGTGTACGCGCAGGAAGGCAAATATGCCCAGTCGATTCCTAATTTCCAGAAGGCCATCCAGCTAAGCCCCGATTGGACGGCCTATACGAATTTGGGAACCGCATACTTTCTCCTCAAGCAGTACGGGCCAGCCGCCGACAACTTTGCCAAGGCTGTGCAATATGATCCCAACAATGAGATCAATATGGGAAATCTTGCAGACGCGTACCGTCTCTCAGGGCAACAGGATAAAGCGCGCGCATCCTATCTACAGGCGATTTCGCTGGCTTATAAACAGTTGCAGACCAACCCCCAAGATGCGGACGTAATGGATCATATTGCGCAATACTACGCTAAGACAGGCAACGCGCAACAAGCGGACAATTTCATCCGGCGCGCTCGTGCAATTCAACCGAGCAACGTCTCACACATTTACGACCAGGCGCAAATTGACGCGATTCTGGGACGGACAGACGCGGCGTTGAAGCTATTGAAAGACGCTCTGGGAAAACATTATCCGGCAGATTTTGCAGCAGCAGATCCGGACATGGCTGGCGCGCGGAAAAGCCCGGAGTTCGACAAGCTGATAAAGCAATACTCCAACGGAAAGCCCTGACTGGTAGTTAATCCCGGAATTTTTTGCGCAGAGTCCACAGCGGTAGCAACCCGCTGGCCAGCAGAACCAGGCTCGCTGGCTCAGGCGTCGGCACGGTTGTCACGGTCACCGTTGTGCCTGCTCCAGCCCAATCAAACGAGGCATTGTTTCCCCCCGGGGGGTTCGTAAACTGGAGGTCGAAAGTATTTCCGGGAAGGATTCCGCCACAGAGATCATCCGCGTCGTGGTCGCCATCCGGTGTGCATGGACCTGTGACTCCGACGTTAGAGAGGAGAACGTGGAACTCGTTATCTCCGGATATAGTGGACGTTACTTGCGTCACGTTGCAGCTATTGAAAAACGCATCTATAGAACAAGTGAAGAGGCTTGGGCTGACATTCAAACCCGTAAACAAGTCGAAGTTCAAACTCGTGAGAGTCACGTTAGTGCCGTTCTCAAACAGCAAATTCGCGGTACTTCCGGGCGGAATGCTTGGCATCGTGAATGAAAATGTGGTGGAGGTGATCAGAGTGCACGAGGTTGGCAGGCACGAAGGGTCCTTGATCCCGAAATTGACGTCTGCGGGATTGGCTGACGCGATGCCAGCAAGAAACAAAACCGCAGCACCCACCATCCAGAAACGCGAAATCCTCATGTTCTCTCCTTTGCAAACTGCGTTCGGGCAAACCACAGGTATGGGGATATTAAGCAAACCACTAGCCAAAGAACGTGCGGATTGCAGGTCCCTAACATCCTATAATGCAATGGGTTAGGGCACACCAAGTGCTCGGATTTCGAATCCCCGGCGCACGACCGCAAACGTTTTCTTCTTTTCTGCAATCGACACAGCATTCTGCGGCGTGGTGGATTCCGATGGCTCTGGTAAACTCCAAAAGGATTCGAGGAAAAAGCGAGTTACAGGTGACGCCAACCAAACGGGCAAAGCTCTATTATGCTTCTGGTGTTGTCCAAGGGGTTGGTTTTCGCTATTTCGCTCAAGCCGTGTCACTCCGAATTGGGGTGACCGGATACGTAAGGAACCTGCACGACGGACGCGTTGAAGTATACGCCGTCGGTACGGAGGCTCAGCACTCAGCGCTCCGAAAGGAATTGAAGCGCGGCCCGCGTGCGGCGTCGGTGAACGAAGTGGCGGAAGAGGAAGCGAGAATCGAGGAAAAATACACGCACGAATTTTCAATTGAGCACGACTCGTGGTGAAAGGGGAACGCTGGAATGGACGACCTCAAGAAACTGATTCGCGAAGTGCCCGATTATCCGAAGCCGGGAATTCTCTTCTATGATCTGACGACTCTCTTGCAGGACAAGAAGGGATTCCACGAACTGATCGAGAGGCTTTGCGGCCAGTTTTTGGGTAAGCACATCGACGTCGTTGCGGGAATCGAAGCACGCGGATTCATATTCGCGCCGGCACTTGCCTATCGGCTCGGCGCCGGATTTGTGCCGGTGCGGAAGCCGAATAAGCTTCCATGGAAGACCGCACAGGTGAGTTATCAGCTCGAATACGGCACAGACAAGCTGGAAATTCATCAGGATGCTGTGAAGCGCGGCCAACGTGTGCTCGTCTGTGACGACTTGCTGGCAACCGGCGGCACGGCTGCCGCCGCCATCCAATTGGTGCGCCAATTGGGAGGTGAAATCGCAGGCGCGGCTTTTGCTGTGGAGCTGAATTTTCTCAAAGGCCGCGAAAAACTGAACGGAACCGAAGTTTTTTCGCTGATCCGGTACGACGAATGAAATTACCGTGCCGACTGTTTGCGCTGGCGGACGGCTTCAAAAAGAACAACGCCGGCGGCTACCGAGACGTTGAGAGAACGAACCGGCCCTGTCGTTGGAATTGAAACGAGGAAGTCGCAATTTCTGCGAATCAGTTCGTGCAGACCCGCGCCTTCGCTGCCCATGATGATGGCAATCCGGCCCCTATAGTCCACATCGGTGTAAAGCTTCGGCGCGTGCTCGTCGAGACCAATCAGCCAAAAACCAGATTCTTTGAGCTGCTCCATCGCGCGAGCAAGATTTTTCACGCGTGCGACGGGCAAATGGGCAAGCGCTCCCGCGGAGACCCGCTCCACGGTTTCCGTCAGTCCAGCAGCACGACGTTCCGGAATCACAACGCCAGTTGCCCCGGCGGCCAAAGCAGTTCGAACAATTGCGCCGAGATTATGAGGGTCTTCGATGCCGTCGAGCAGAACGAGCAACTGCTCGGGCACGGTTTCTTGTCCTCCCGTTTTTCCGCTGACGGAAAGGAGATTCTCGATATCGATTGCAGGACGTGACGCAGCGATGGCCACAACGCCCTGGTGGCGCTCGCCACCGGCCGCGCGGTCGAGTTGGGCGCGATCCTCGAAGCGCACAGGGACGCTTTTTGCCTTTGCAAGATCGATTATTTTTTGTATTCGGCCCCCGTGCTGGCCGCGCGCGATCAAAATACGGTCGAGCGGTCGAGAACCGGCGAGCGCTTCTTCGACAGCATGAATTCCAGCCAAAAAATTCATCTCATCGCCACGTTCGTGAACCGATGTGCAGGTGCGAACCGCCGTGTCATCTTAATCGCTAGAGCAGTGCGGCGCAAAATTCGATCATGCGTGCTCGCGTAGTTTTGACCGATGCTGCAAAACCCAGATTTGCGGCCCCATCGAGAAGCAGGATGACCCGGTCAAGTTCGCCTTCGCCGACGCGCCCGGCAAGCGCGAGCCGGACGGGATGGAACAGCTCTCGCCCGCGAAAATGCAGCGACGCTTTCAGCGATTCGACGATCCGCTGATATCGCTCAGAATCGATTCTGGCATCTTCGAGGGGAGTCGCGGACAGGACGCGATTTGCCAGCTCACGGATCACTTCACGAGCGCCCTCGCGCGCCATCACCGTTTGATTGTTCACGTCTTCGAGCAGTGTTCGCGCATGGTAAGAGAAAACGAGCGACAAGAGGTCCCGCAAGCCGGAACGTGCATCACCCAGAGCAACGGAGCGGGCAGCAACATGTGGCCCCAAGAAGGCAGCCGCGACGTGCATCCACGCTTTCATCTCCGGCGTGATTTCGGAGGCCAGCCAGCCGTCTTCGCGCAGGATTGCTTCGACGTCCGCAGCCGAACAGGGATTCGCTCGTGCGAGAGACGATTCTGACAAGGGATTCATGTTCATTCGCAGAGATTGTACAGCACGGTTAAAGGAAAACGTGCGGGAGCAGATCAGCGTTCAATCGTAGCAATGGCATGCGCGACGATCGCTTCGCCGCGGCCAACTTCACCGAGTCCTTCGTTCGTTTTTGCCTTCAAATTGATCTGTTCCGGCGGCATGCCGAGTGCCTTTCCCAGTGTTTCCCGCATCACTGGGAAATGAGGGCCGAGCTTCGGCCGCTCCAGGACGACTACAGCATCGATGTGGCGGACTTTCCAGTTCTTTCTTTCGAGGTACTGGCGAACTTGGCGGAGAAAAACCAGGCTCGAAACGCCACGCCACTTCGGATCGGAATCCGGAAAATGCGTGCCGATGTCGCCCATCGAGGCAGCGCCAAGCAACGCATCGCAAATCGCGTGAGCGAGGACGTCACCATCCGAATGTCCGAGCGTGCCTTTTTCGAATGGAATCTCAACGCCTCCAATCATCAACTTGCGCTTTTCAACGAGTCGGTGAAGGTCGTACCCGATACCCGAAGAGGATGCATGTTTCCCCTCGCCAGCCGTACGGCCCAGACTGCGCGCGGATTTGCCCGGCGCTTCCATCTCGAGTCCGGCTTTCTGCAGAGCTTTGCGCAGCTTCGCATCCGTCGCAAGAACACAGGCCAGGAGGTGCACGGGCATGACCTGCTCGGAGCCGGACTTCTTTGCAATTTCAGCGGCGGAGACAAGAGCGCGTTTGGCTTTCGTGTCCAGGGGAAGGTCACCCGTAATCTGGCTGGCTTTGCGCAGATTTTCGGGCGAAAGGTACGCCAGCTTGATCGGCGATTTAGCCCAATTCACGCCGCGAAAAATGGCCGGGCTTTCTTTGCGAATTCCTGAGAGGAAATGCAGCGTGGTGATGTTCTTCGATTTTTCCGTCAATGCGGCGAGTCGCGCCATGAAGATGCAGCGCTGCGCTTCGGCGTTGAATTTTTCGAACATATTACTTCGCGCGGTGCTCCTGTTCGAGATAGAAGCGCGCTAACTCCATGTCCGCCGGGCGCGTAATTTTGATATTTCGCTCGGAACCCTGAACGACGTACACGTCACGTCCAAGGCGCTCCACAAGAGCCGCTTCATCCGACGCTGTGTACCCATCCTGCTCGGCGCGCGCGAAGGCCTCTTTCAGAAGGGCCACGTGAAAACCTTGCGGCGTCTGTGCGAGGACAATTTTTTCGCGTGGAATAGTCGCGGAGATCAGCGCCACATCTTCCGGCAGCGTCGACCGGCGAACCTCTTTAACCGTGTCAATCGCCGGAACGCCGAGTATGGCCGCGCCTCTCGCTCGAGCTTCGGCAATGACGCGCTCGATTTGCTCCCGTGTGACGAACGGTCGCACGGCGTCATGCACCAATACAATTTCCGTGTCGGTAGAAACTCGCCCCAGGGCATTACCGACCGATTGCTGTCGCGTCTCTCCGCCTTTCACGACATGCACGGCGCGGCCGAAATTTTCTTTTGCGAGGCGCTGCTGTACGGCTTCGACTTCTTCAGGACGTGTGGCGATTAAAAATTCCGTAATCGCCTTGCATTCCGCGAGCCGACGAAGAGTAAAAAGAAGCAGTGGAACGCCGTCGAGCTCAAGGAATTGCTTGGGGACATCGGTGCCCATGCGGGTGCCCAGTCCGGCAGCGGGAAGTATGGCGGCAATGCGGCTCATAAAGGGTGTCGTAGTCTATCGCATTCGAGGCGGCAGATAAATAAGGCCCAAAGCAGGGCACCCATCCTTCCTGCAACGGTGATCAGTTGTGACCTGTCTCCGGTGCAAGCGAACGAGGCGGACGCTCTCCCGGCGGGGCAGACTCAGGCGCACGGCTTTCCGAAGGCGGCGTGCGGAGCATGGAAGGTTCCGCCGCTGGGGCAGCGGTGCGGCCTTGAGATTGCTCTCCGCGTTCATCGTAGCGGCCAAAGATCATTTTCCCCGCAGTGGTCTGGTGCACCGACGTCACGGAAATGTCGACCGTCTTATTGATCATCTTGCGCGCGCCGTCGACGACGACCATGGTCCCGTCATCGAGGTACGCAACGCCCTGATTGTACTCCTTGCCTTCGCGCAGAATGAAAACGCGCATAATTTCGCCCGGGAGAACCACGGGTTTCAGCGCATTGGCCAGCTGATTGACATTGAGAATCTCGATACCCTGCAGCGTGGCCACCTTGTTCAGATTGAAATCATTGGTGATGATTTTGGCGTCGTAACGCTTGGCCAGCTCGATCAGCTTCAAATCGACTTCGGCGATATTCGCAAAATCATCTTCGGCGATCTGCACATCCAGATGGGGCATTTTCTGGACGCGCTGGAGAACTTCCAGCCCGCGCCGGCCGCGCTGGCGCCGCAGCGGATCGGCGGAATCCGCGACCATTTGTAGTTCGTGCAAGACAAATTGCGGAATAATGATCGTGCCATCGATGAAGTGCGCTTCGGCGATATCCGCCACACGCCCGTCAATGATCACACTGGTATCCAGAATCTTGTAGACGTGCCGCGTACCGCGCTCAGTGCCAAAGAGTCCGCCGAGCGCCTGCAGATTCAGCATGTCGCCCTTATTGGCGCCGACGATCAATCCGATATACGCCATCACCAGAAAAACCGCGAGGCTGATGAAAGAGCGCGTGCTCTCCGGCATGGTGGTGTGCGCTAGAACAAGCGTCGTAAGATAAGCGCCCAAAATCCCGAGGATTGAACCGATCACGGCTCCAATCAGCCGCCGGAGGCTCGCGCGCCGGAGGCGCAGTTCAAAGAAAATCACGCCGACCGCGAACGCCAGCCCCACGAGTGAGCCAAACAAATGCGAAAGGCTAAAAGGCCCAAAGTGATATCCAGCGGCGACGCAAACGACGGTAAAAATCAGCCGAATGGCGAGCATGTCCCAAAAACTCCCGACTCGGCCCACTTCGGCTCTGGAGAGCAAAACGGATTTCGGAGCAGAGTTTTCAGGATTCGCAGACGGCGAGGAAAGCTTGGAAATATTAGAAGTGCGGTTCATTCTGGGCCCCTTATATGAGAAATATGAAACTATGAATTCGCCAACTTCACCTGACTGCCATACGGTCCGGCTGGATGATTTGCTTCAAAATCACACCGGAATGAATTGGATAAAAGTGTGAACCCTGCTGGAAGTATACCACCGTGAGAGGGAGATTGGTTCAATGAACATAGAAGCGCGGTACGCGGCGGCCAATGGCGCAAAGCAAGTCGGAGGTAACCGTGCCGATCTGGCGAGCGACCTGATCCACGTGAATGGAAACATCGCCATCTTGCCCGTAGATCGTCGCAACGTCGCCAACGGCTGCACTCGGAACGTCCGTAACGTCCACCATGGAGAGATCCATCGAAATCGTGCCCACTAAGGGAGCCATGTTTCCGCGGACGATCACGCAGCCGCGATTGGTGCGTTGCCGTACAATTCCATCTGCGTAGCCGGCAGCGATCACCGCGATCCGCGAAGGCCGCTCCGTGACGAAGCGCGCGCCATATCCGACGCCTTGGCCGGTCGCGACGTCGCGTAATGAAATAATACGCGCGCGAAAACTAAGGCACGGGTGGAGCGACATCGCATTGCGTACCGCCGCCGCTCGCTCCGGTGGCTCGAATCCCTGGTGATAGCCGTAGAGCACAGCGCCTGGCCGCACCACGTCCGCGTATGTTTCCGGCCGCGCACAAATCGCTCCGCTATTCGCCATGTGAATGATTCCCGGAGAGACCCCCGCTGCTCGCAACCGGGCCAGCGAATCAGCAAAGATTTTTTCCTGCTGTTCATTCTGATCCGATTGGAAATTCTCCGAGGAAGCGAAATGCGTGAACGTCCCGCCCAGTTCAATATGAGAACAATCGCCGAGTTCGTGAACGAAGGCATCAATTTCTGCAGGCGAAATCCCCAGGCGGTTCATACCCGTGTCGATTTTGAGATGAACTGCAAACCTCTTTCTCGAATTCTTGCCGCGCCATCTCGCAACGGCGCGGTCGAGAGAACGAAGCTGGCCCAGCCGCGAGATTGTGGGCGTCAGGTTGTATTTCAGCAGGCGCTTCTCTTCGCCAGGCCAAAACCCGGTGAGCAGCAAAATCGGCCGGCGAATTCCAGCATCGCGCAATTCGATTCCTTCGGCCGAGCAGGTCACGCCAAAAGCATCAACTCCCATGCGTGACAGCGCTTTGCTGACTTCGACGGCGCCGAGGCCGTAGGCATTGGCTTTTACGACGGCAAGCACTTTGCGTTTCTTGCCGATTGCCTGGCGAATGATGCGCAGGTTGTGGGCAAGTGCCGAAATCGAAATTTCGGCCCAAACCGGGCGCCCTTCGAACTGGATTCCTTTCGTCATTCTGAGCGTGTGCCTGAAGGCGAATTACCAGCTTACTCCGCGCGACCTCTCGCGGCATCCGGAATCCGGCGTCTGCAATGCCGTTTAGTAAACAGCGCGAAATAGTGTGCAAATTGGTAGCCGGGTGCATACGAATGTGACGACGATTGAAATCCCTTGTTTTGACGACGCTACACGGTAGCCGCCATCCTGCAAGATAGCGCCACGCAGCCTCTCCATGTGCTGCGAGACACAATGTCGCTGCCTGAGGACAGTAGCTCTCTATTCAGGGATCACGCTGAAGGAATCCGGCGCGGCCTGCTCGAAGCGCGTAAAACGGTTCAAGAACACGAAATCCAGGCTGCCGGTCGGGCCATTGCGCTGCTTGGCGATGATTAGTTCGCACTTCGCACGTTCTTCTTCGGGAAGATCTGTTTTGTAGAAGCCGGGCCGATTGATAAAGAGCACGACGTCCGCGTCCTGCTCGATTGCACCCGATTCACGGAGATCGGCCAGTTGCGGCTTGCGGTCCTCTCGTTCCGGGGCGCGTGTCAACTGGCTCAAGACGAGCACGGGAATCTTCAATTCCTTCGCGAGCCCCTTGAGCGACCGGGAAATGCTCGAAACCTCTTCGTTGCGGTTGCCGAAGCGGCCGCGCGCGGAAATAAGTTGGAGGTAATCGACGATGAGCAGGTCGAGTCCTTTGTCTCGCTTCAAGCGTCGCGCTTTCGCGCCCATTTCCATCACGGTAGATGAAGCCGAATCGTCAATCCACAGCGGAGCCGTGCCCAACCGTGCCAGCGCCGGTCCGATTTTCGCCCAATCCTGCTGGCTCAAATGTCCGGTTCGGAATTTATGCGCATCGATGCGTCCATGAGAGGCGAGCAGGCGAAGCAGGAGCGACTCTTTGGACATTTCCAGGCTGAAAACCGCCACGGCGCGAGGCCCATCGCTCAGCGCCACATTTTCCGCAATGTTCAGAGCCAGAGAAGTTTTTCCCATTGAGGGCCGCGCGGCGAGGATGATCAATTCTCCCGGCTGCAGCCCGGCCGTATCGTTATCCAAATTGAGATATCCGGTCGCCACGCCCGTAAGCCGCCGCCCCTGCTCCATCATTTTTTCGAGGCGCGCGTAATTCTCTTTAATCAGGTCCTTGACGCCGATCAGCCCCGCACGAACGCGTTCCTCGGCGACTTGAAAAATATCGGACTCGGCTTTGTCGAGAATGGCGTCGGCGTCTTCTTCCGCGTCGAGCGCGCGCTGCTGAATGGCTTCCGCTGTGCGGATCAGATGACGCAGGATGGACTTCTCTTTGACGATGCGCGCATAATGCTCCACGTTTGTCGCGCGCGGCAGGCCATCCATCAACTGCGCAAGGTAAGCCGGCCCGCCTGCGGCTTCGAGCTCTCCGTGGCGATCCAGGCATTCGCTCAGCGTGACAAGGTCAATCGCCTGCTGCGCTTCGGCCAGCTCCACCAGCCGTTCGAAAATCCGCCGGTGCTGATCGAGGAAAAAATCTCCGGATTTTAGCTTTTCCACGGCGACGTTCAGCGAATGATTGTCGAGGAGAACTGCGCCGAGAACACTGCGCTCGGCATCGGCGTTGTAGGGCAGGGCGCGTTCGAGGGTCGCTTCGGTAGCCATCTATTTCGCTTTATTTTCGTCTAGCAAGATTCCGATGGCAACGCATTTTTTCACATGCGCCATTTCGGGTACTCGTCGCTCCAAATTTTTCTGCAAATTGAGGCAGGCATTCTCTGCGTCAAGCGGCGAAGAGTCAATGCGTAGCGGCTGTGGATTTCACAGGCGCTGTTGAAAAGCGTCACAGAGAAGAGAAGCGATAAAAAAATGGCGCTGAGAAATTGTTCCCAGCGCCAACCGTGAACCCACGCAAGAAATTATGCCTCGCGTTCGACCGTGAGTTTGACTGTTGCTGTGATGTCGCGATAGAGCCTCAGCGTAATCGGAAACTCGCCAATCGTCTTGATGGGCACGTCCAGCTGAATTTTTCGCTTGTCGATTTCGTATCCCTGCGCTTTGAGGGCATCCGCAATATCGCCTGCCGTCACCGAGCCAAAGAGCTGCTCGTTTTCGCCGGCCTTACGCGAAAGTTTCAACGCCACAGAGGAAAGCTGGTCTGCCTGCTTCTGCGCGCTCTCACGCTCCGTCGCTTCTTTCTTGGCAAAAGCGGCGCGCATCTTTTCGAGCCGCTTCATGTTGGAAGCATCCGCGACGATGGCCAGCTTGCGTGGGAGCAAATAATTCCGCGCGTAGCCTTCCTTGACGTTCACGACCTGTCCGCGCGTCCCCAGCTTCTCGACGTCTTCTTGCAGAATGATTTCCATGATTCCGTCCTCGAAATTTGGTTTGTGCGGCGCGATGGCCTGCGCCCCCGTGTTCCGTCCCGGCGATATTTACTCAGAGCTCCGAAGCAAACGGCAAGAGCGCGATGTTCTGCGCTCGCTTGATGGCAATCGTCAGCCAGCGCTGATGCCGCGCACAGGTTCCCGTCATCCGCCGAGGGAGAATCTTGCCGCGCTCCTGTACGAACGATTGAAGCACCTCGGGCTTCTTGTAGTCGATGAGGTCAACCTTGTCTACGCAGAAGCGGCAGACTTTCTTTTTGCGAACGTAATTACGCTTGCCCCGCCGATGCGGCCCAGCAGGCCGTCCGCCTGGCCCTCCGCTTTCGGGCCTGCCCGGTCCGCGTCCTCCGCCGGATCCGTGCTGCGGCGATGAATGCTGTGGCGATGAATGTTGTGGTGCGTGCGTTTCTTCAGCCATTCGATTTTCCCCTTATCCCTGTGCCGCGGCTTGTTCCGTGGCCGCTGGAGGAGCAGCCACAGGCTTGCGCGGACGCCGCGCGGCGCGTTTTTCGCGGCGCTTGCTTAGTTTTTCCTGGCGCTTGATTTCTTCATCGAGGCGCACTGTCAGGTATTTCACAACGGCGTCCGATACCCGCAGGCGCCGTTCCAACTCCTTGAGCAACTCGCCGTGGCTCGAGCGCAGAACCATGTAGACGAAGAATCCTTCCCGCAATTTCCGGACGCGGTATGCCAGCCGCCGCGTGCCCCATTTTTCCACTTTCTCAAGTTTCGCCTGCTTCTCCTGGATTGCGTGCTCCAGCGTGGCGATCAATTTATCGATCTCCGTCTCCGGCGTGTCCGGTCGGCAGATGAAGATCAGGTCATACAGTCTTTCTTCCATGTTTCCTCTTTTCATTCACCACAACAAGCGTTGACTCAAGAACTTTGCTCGTCAGTTTCGTCGAGCGGCGTCTCGCGGCGATTGAATCGCGACATCGCCCGTCCCGCGCCTTCCGCAAGAATCATTTCTACGGCTTCAGCCGCCGCGGAAATCATTTCGTCGGCAATCGCTTGTACATCCTTGCCGATCGGCGCAAGAACGTAAGCCGCCAAATCGCTCGGCGGGAATTTCGGCTGAATCCCCAGTCGAATCCGCAAAAACTCGTCCGTGGCCAGCGAACCGATAATCGACTTCAGCCCGTTATGCCCGCCGGCGCTGCCGCGTTCGCGAATCCGAATTGTTCCCCAGGGCAGTGCAGCCTCGTCACTGGCCACGATCATTTCCGCCGGATCCGCTTCATATCGCCGAATCAGCTCGCTCGCCGCTTGTCCGCTCAGATTCATGTACGTCTGCGGCTTTGCAAGCACGACATCGTGACCAGCAATCTGCCCGACGCCGATCAAGGAATGTGCCTCGGAGCGAGTCACGCGAATCGCAAACCGTTCCGCCAGCAGGTCAATCACCCGGAAGCCCAGATTATGCGGCGTCCAGGCGTATTCGCGGCCGGGGTTGCCAAGCCCCACGATAATTCGATTGCCAAGGCCCAAAATGATTCGCATCCGCGCGTGCCCGTCTTGGGCGCCGCTTTACTTCTCCTTGCCCTTTTTCTCCTGCTTTTCGGCCTTCGCCGGTTCCGCGCCCTCTTCGCCTTCCTCGGCTTCCTTCTTGCCCTTCTTGATGACCTCGGGCTCGGCTGGCACCGCCTCGGTCGTAGCCGCGGCCGCTGCTTCCGGCGTGACTTCCTCTTCCTTCTTGAGCACGACAACGTGCGCCAAAACGCGCTGCGGGTCCGTAATCAGCTTGATTTTCGCCGGGTCGATCGGCAGGTCCGCGGCGCGAAGCTGCTTGCCGATGGTCAGTCCGCTGACATCCATTTTAAATTCTTCCGGGATGTCCGCGGGCAAACATTCGAGTTCGACTTCGCGCGTCACCATCTCGAAGATTCCGCCTTGCAACTTCACACCTTCAGGCTCGCCGAACACATGTACCGGAACGCGCACGCGCATGCGCACATCCATCGCGATGCGCAACAGATCCACGTGCAGCAAGGAACCGCTCACAGGATCGACCTGCCAATCCTTCACCATCGCCTTTTCATCTTTGTGGCCGGTGACGTGAACGGTGAAAATCGTGTTGTGACCAGTCTCCGAGCGCAGAATCCGCGCGACCTGCCGCGCATTTACGGACATTGCCAATGGCTCTTGCTTGCCGCCGTATAGCACGGCCGGAACCTGTCCCGTTCGTCGCGTCCGCCGGGCGGCGTTCTTGCCTCGCTCCTCGCGCGGCGCTGCTTCCACAACAAAGGCTTCCATATGTCTGTCCTTCCTGTTAAATGCCCTCTAAATGAACAATTCGCTGATCGAAGTTTCTTCGTGAATCGAGCGGATGCCGCGCGCCAGCAGTTCCGCCACGCTGAGCACTTTAATCTTCGGAACTTTTCTCGCTTCCGCGGAAAGCGGAACCGAGTCAGTGACAATCACTTCTTTTATCGGAGAGCTGCAAATCCGCTCCACCGCAGGCCCGGAGAGAATCGGGTGCGTGCACCCTGCGTAGACATCGGTCGCTCCTTCTTTCAGCAGCGCCTCGGCCGTTTTCACCAGCGTGCCCGCTGTATCGATGATGTCATCAATCACGAGCGCCGGCCGGCCCTTCACATCGCCGATCAAGTGCATCACTTCGCTCACGTTTACATCAATGCGCCGCTTATCAACGATAGCCAGCGGTGCATCCATTTTTTTGGCGAAAAATCGCGCTCGTTCCACGCCGCCAGCGTCCGGGGAGACGACCGTGGGCTTCTGCATCCCGCTCTTCTGGAAATACTCGACAAGCACCGGCGCGGCGAACAAATGGTCCACAGGCACGTTGAAATAACCCTGAATCTGCGGTGCGTGCAGGTCGAGCGTCAGTGCACGGCTCGCTCCGGCAGTTTCAAGCAAGTCCGCAACCAGCTTCGCGGAAATCGGCACGCGCGGTCGGTCCTTGCGATCCTGCCGCGCGTAGGCGTAGTAAGGAATCACTGCCGTCACGCGCCACGCCGACGCGCGCTTGAACGCGTCGATCATCAGCAAAAGTTCCATCAAGTGGAAATCCACAGGATGGCAGCAGGCCTGCACGACAAACACGTCCGCGCCGCGAACATTTTCCAGTATCTGGAATCGCGACTCGCCGTCGCTGAACTGCCCGCGTTCCGCATGTCCGCGCGGCACGCCCAGGTAGTGGCAAATCGCTTCGCAGAGCGCCGGATTCGCGCTTCCACTGAAGATTTTGAATTTGTCGTCGGTCAAAGGATTCCTCTTAGACGACTGCCTCTAGAGCACAGCCCTGCGATACTCTTCCTTCGAAAGGGTTCTGGTTACAAAAACCTCGTCCTTCGGAAAAGCTCGCGCGGCTCGGCGCGCCTGCGCTGGGGATTGGAAAACTCCAAACACCGCCGATCCGCTACCCGCCAGCGCGGCTTCCGCAGCTCCTCCCCGGAGCAAAGCCCGCTTGATTTGACTCAAACGAGGGTGACGGTGGAAAACGGCATCCTCGAAATCATTCGCGATGCCGCTACCCTGCCGACTCCAGCACAGAGCGCAGAAACCCCATATTTTAGGGGCAGCGGCGCTTCTTGTCAATCGTTCATCTACCCATGCGTAGGCGTCCTTCGTGCTCACGCTCACGTTGTGCGGTGAGACGACCAGCACTGTTTGCCGCGGTCCATCCGGTAACGGATAGATCTCATCGCCTCGATTCACGCCGAGCGCGCGTCCGCCGAAAAGAAAAAAAGGCACGTCGGCTCCCAGGCTTGACGCAATTTCGATCAATCGCGGAAGCGGCACTTTACCGCTCGTCAGCCGCAGCACGCCCAAAAGCGCCGCTGCTGCGTCGCTCGAACCGCCCCCGAGCCCTCGCGCCACCGGAATTTGCTTTATGAGGCGCGCGTGAACTCCCTGTTTTAGCCGGAGCTCGCGGCGCAGGAGATCAATGGCGCGCCAGACCAGGTTTGTCGAATCCGCTGTCAAATCCGAGTTATCAATCTCGAGCGAAATTCCCCCCGAAGCGGAAAGCCGGAGCTCCAGTGTGTCGTGCAATGAGACGGCCTGGAAGATCGTGCGCAATTCATGGTAACCGTCGGGCTTGCGGTCCAGCACGTGCAGACGCAGGTTTATCTTCGCAAACGCGGGCAGTCGAACGGATTTCTTCATCCGCAGAGGATATTACGGATTGCCACTATTGCCGGAGGACTTTTCGGCGACATGGCGCTTGAGGTCTTTGAGTTTTGCTTGCAGGTCCGCAACTTTATCGGGCGCATAATCAGCTGGCAGCGCCTTTTGCCAATAGAAGAGGGCTTTCTTCCAGGATTGCTCTGCAAGGTCGTTCTGCCCGAGCTTGGCATAAACCTCGCCCAAATGCCCGAGCACCGTCGGATCGTTTCCGCTATGAGAAACCGCCTGCAGTAGATATTGCTGTGCCTCCGTTAGATTCCCCTGTTTGTAATAAGCCCAGCCGAGGCTATCGAGATAGGCGCCATTCGTCGGGTCTTCCGCCACGGCGTTGCGAATCATCGAAATCGCTTCATCGAGCCGCACGCCTCGATCCGCCAGCATGTAACCGTAATAGTTCAGAACCATCGCATCGTGTGGGTCCACGGCCAGCGATTTGCGGAACATATCCTCGGCTTGTTCGTATTGCTTTTCATCGTCGTAAATCGCTCCAAGCATGAACCATACCGACTCCTTGTCCGCAGGCGCCTGGGACATGGAAAGAGCGGCATTGGCGTCTTTCTGGGCTTCTGAATATCGCTTGCCGCGCTCCTCGACTTGCGCGAGGTCCAGATACGTATCGCGGTTCGCTGCGTTTCCCTGGCTCATGCCACGAAGAACTTTTATCGCATCGTCCGTCTGGCCGTTATCGCCAAGCAGCATGGCGTGAGTAACAGCGAGATTCTGGTCCTCCGGATTGGCCGTCGAGGCCTTTTCCGCCTCAGCGATGGCTGATTTAATGTCTCCACTGGCGCGATAGCTGTCGATAAGCAGAAGTTCTCCGCGCTTTTGCGTTCCCGGTCCGAGTTTTTCCATCTCCTCGAACGTTCGCTCCGCCGTCGCATAATCCCCGGAATCTTGGTAAGCCAGCCCCAGCTGTTCGTACAATATGCCCAGCGCATTTGGCGCCGGCTGACCCTGTTGTTGCTGTGCCTTCACACCGGCGATCGCATCGGAAAGAATTTCAATGGCGTCTTTGTAACGCGCTTGCGCTTCGTAGAGGAGCGCCTCGTTGTACAGCACCTCCAGATTATCCGGTGCGTATTTTTTCGCTTGCATCAGGCTGCTCTCTGCCTTGTCGAGCTCATCCAGATGACGATAAATTTGCGACATACGCAGGTAATTCTGCGCAGAATCAGGTTCGAGCTGAGTCAGACGCTGAAATTGCGCCAGCGCTTCTTGGTACTTGTCATTCGCCAGCAGCGCATCCGCTAATCCATGCCGGTGGCTCGGCTCATCCGGATCGAGTTTCACGGCGCGCTGGTATGCGGCTTCCGCCTTTTCCAGATCGTTCATCTTTGTGTAAGCGCTTCCCAACAAATCGAAAATCGCCGGGTCCTGAGAATCCGACGCGGCGTTCTGCAGCACGGAAACCGCATCCTGTGGCCGGCCTTCATCCAAATAAAGCTGGCTGAGCTGTTCGAGCGCCCCTTCATTGTCTGCTGCGCGGCTCAAGATAGCTTTAAGAACTTTTTCTGCTTGATCCGGATTGTTCTGGAATCGGTATAAGTGCGCCAGCCAAAGCTGTGACTGGGCGTCATTCGGATCCAGCCGCTGCACCGCCTGCAACTGCGTGACAGCCTCTGCGATTGTCGCCGCCTGCGTATCGTTGGAACTCGCATCCCCCAGCTGGCGAATATAAATCCGCGCCAGTAGGCGATGTGCAGCCAGGTTATTGGGATCTTTTTCCAGCGCGGCTTTCGCTTCCTGGATCGCATCATCGGTCCGTTGTTCGGCGGCATAGACTTCCGCCAACCGTTCGGTAATGTAGGGATCTGAATCAAGCGTCAGAGCCTTCTGGTAATAGCCGATTGCCTGGTCGGCCAGTTCGGCTTTCCTTGACTCATCGAATTGCTGCTCAGCCAGATGCCCCAGCATGAAATCGGAGTAGGCTTCGGCGCGTTTTGTTTGGTCGGTCTGCGTGTAGGGAAACGAGTTTGCCGCGGACTGCGGCGTTGACCCTTGCGAAGCAGTTTGCGCCGCCGCACCGCTCGCGCTCAGCGCTGCAACGAGGACGGCGCGGATTAGATTATTTTTCATGCCTACCCCACAATCCTGCTGCTCATTATGGTATACGAAGCCGGAGGCGTCAAAGCGTTCCCGCCCATTGTTACCGCTGCCATCACACTTTAATTTTGGATGCGCGGAAGTCTTTCCGCGGCTAATTCCATTAGTGGCGGAAATGCCGTACGCCGGTGAAAAGCATCGCCAATCCGAGCCGGTTCGCTGTTGCCACCACGTCGGCATCGCGTACCGAACCTCCAGGCTGAATCACCGCCTTGGCGCCAGCCTTCGCCGCTTCTTCGACGCCGTCAGCAAACGGGAAAAAAGCATCCGAAGCCACCACGCTTCCGGCCAATGGCATTTGTGCCTTCATCACCGCGATCTTGACCGAGTCCACGCGGCTCATCTGTCCCGCGCCGATTCCAAGAGTCTGCCCGTCACGCGCAAAGACGATGGCATTCGATTTCACGTGCTTGCAGACCTTCCACGCAAACAGCATGTCGCGTCGCTCCGGCTCTGTCGGCGTGCGGCTTGTCACCACTCGTAATTCAGACTCTTCCAGTCTGTGGCTATCCTGCTCTTGCACCAGAACTCCTCCAAAGATTCTCTTCAACTCCAGTTGCTTCGCTGGTTCCTCGCCGGCCATTTCGAGTAGGCGCAGATTTTTCTTCGGCGCGAATTTGTTTCGCGCCGCATCGTCGTATCCCGGCGCCACGATGCATTCCACAAAAAGCTGTGCCACTTCCTCGGCGGTTTCGGCATCGAGCGCGCGATTGAACGCGATCACGCTGCCATACGCCGAGACCGGATCGCACGCCAGCGCGAGGCGATACGCTTCCGCAAGATTTGCATGCTCGGCGACGCCGCACGGATTGTTGTGCTTGATGATTGCCACGGCCGGCGCGGAGAACTCGCTCACGAGCGACCATGCGGCGTCGAGGTCCACAAGATTGTTATACGAAAGCTCCTTGCCCTGATGTTGCCGCGCCGCCGCGAATCCTGCATGTGGGCGTCCAGCCGGAGCATAAAGCGCGGCCTGCTGGTGCGGATTTTCGCCATAGCGCATCGCCTGCTGACGTTCGAGCGCGTAGTGCAGTCGAAACGGCAGAGTTTCAGCTTTGCTCGCGAGATGCAATTCATGATTGGCCGAAAGCCGCTCCATCTGCGTCGCGATTTCGCCGTCGTATCTCGCCGTTTGCGCAAAGGCTTTGCGCGCAAGCCTCAGTCGGGTCCCGAGGCTTAATTCGCGGCTTGTTTTCAGCTCTTGGACAACCTTCGCGTAATCATCCGAACTCGTGACCACCGCGACGTTTTCGAAATTCTTCGCCGCCGACCGCACCATCGTCGGCCCGCCTATGTCGATATTTTCGATCAGCTCTTCGGCCGTCACGCCCGCCTTGCTCGCCGTCGCGGAAAAAGGATAGAGGTTCACAACCACCATATCGATGGCCGAAATCGAATGTTGGGCCGTTTCCTCGCGGTCTCCCGCATTTCCGCGCCGGAAAAGAATCCCTCCGTGAACCTTCGGATGCAAAGTCTTCACGCGTCCGCCCAGCATTTCTGGCCAGCCGGTGAGCTCGGCCACGTCCCGCACGCGAATTCCCGCCTCGCGCAGCAGCCGTGCTGTCCCCCCCGTCGACACAATCTCGATTCCCAGTTCTGCGAGCTGGCGCGCAAAATCCACCAGGCCCGTCTTGTCATAAGCGCTGATCAGTGCGCGCTCAATCGCCACACAATCCTCCTCATTGAAAATGGGCATACTAGTGTATGCGGTCGCGGAAAAATCGAAAAGGGGAACCTGGGGCGAAAAAAAGAGGTGAGAATCTGTACTTATTTGCTGACGCGCGCTTTCAATTTCACGCGCCCGCCTTCCACGCTCACCGTGTACTCCACTTCCGCGGCGCCTTTCTGCGTCTTCAATTCGTGCGTCTTTTGGCGGACGAACTTCCCGAAATCCTCGAAGCTCGGCGTCCCGCCGGTTTCCCCGGTGGAATTTCGCGCTTCCACGAGCTTGCGATAAAGCTGCTCGACGCGATCTTTTTCCTGCTCCGGATCGCGAAGCGCCATCGAGTACCCCGTAGCTGCGGCTTGGCGCCGTGTCTCCGGCGCCGGCACGGGATGATGTTCTGTCTTGGCGCGTTCGGCTTCGATCGCCCGCGCGGCAGCGCCGAAATGCCGTTGCGTCGTGCCTTCCTCTCGCTCCTTCAGTTTTTTTCGCCAGATTTCGCAATATTTCGCGAAGGTTTGCGCGATATTCGTGTAACGGAATCGCTGCGCATTGTTCATATCCGGGCCGCGGTCGCCATACTTCTTGATGATCGTCTCCACGCGCCATTGCGTGTCTGCGGGCGGGCGTTTGCGTCCGCCGCCGAAGAATTGTTCGTACTCGATCTTCAGTTGGCGGATGTCTTTTTCGAGTTGGGCGAGATCTTCCTCAGCGGTTCCGGCCATAATCGAAGGGCAAAGAAAGGCTCCTCACAACATCCTAAATTTGCTCGATTCCGGGGGTCAACGACGGCGTAAAAATCTGTGCCCGAAGGGTATTTGTCCCCCCAGGCAGGCTCATCGCCAGGTTGCTTCGGCGCGGGGCGTATGCTGAAATAGCTTTATTATGGCCTCTCCCACCCGGCGTGCAGCGAAGCTGCAGAATCCGCAAGCGTCGGCCCTTCGGCAAATTCCCTCTGTCGACGAACTCTTGAATCGGCCGAAAATCGCGGAGATCATTCACCGCGCCGGCCGCGAAACTGCGGTTTTGGTTGCGCGCCAGGTGCTCAGCGGCATCCGCGAAGAACTCGCCGGTCATTCCCCGGATGGTCAAGCTTCCCGTAACTTCGATGCGGCGCAAATCGAATCTCGAATCGTCGCCTGCGTGGAGCGCGAATTGGCGCCCTCTCTGCGCAGCGTCATCAACGCAACCGGCGTCGTCCTCCACACCAATCTTGGCCGTGCGCCTCTGCCGAAATCCGCCGCGGAACGAATCGCCGCAACGGCGACGCACTATTCCAATCTCGAATATGATCTCGATACCGGTGAGCGCGGAAAGCGCGACGTTCATACCAGCCGCGCTTTGGCGGAATTGGCCGGCGCCGAATCCGCCATCGTCGTCAACAATAACGCCGCGGCGGTTTTTCTCGTCCTGAACACTCTGGCGAAGGGCGCGGAAGTCATCGTTTCGCGGGGCGAGCTAATAGAAATCGGCGACGGATTCCGCATCCCCGACATTATGGCGGAAAGCGGCGCGCGATTGCGCGAAGTCGGCACAACGAATCGCACGCGCATTGTGGATTACGAGCGTGCCATCGGCAAAGAAACTCGCTTGCTGCTTCGCGTGCATCCGTCGAATTTCAAAATCATCGGCTTCACCAAGCGTCCGGAACTCGAGGAATTGACCGCGCTCAGCCGCAAGAAACGCATTCCCCTCTTCGAAGATTTAGGCTCCGGCTGCTTGACGGGCCTCGCGGATGCTGGCGCCGGCGAGCCAGTCGTGCGTGCGAGTTTTGCCGCCGGAGTCGACATCGCCACGTTCAGCGGAGACAAGTTGCTCGGCGGCCCGCAAGCCGGAGTCATCGCCGGCAAGCGCAAGCTCGTCGAACGCATCCGGCGGAATCCGCTCTTTCGCGCCTTGCGCGTCGATAAATTGACCGTCGCCGCCCTCGAAGCGACTTTGCAGGCCCATCGCCGCGGCGCATTGGACGAGATCCCCGCGCTGCGCATGATTCGCATGTCCGCCGACGAAATGAATCGTCGTGCCTGCTCGTTCGTCGAAAACCTGCGCGAGAAATTGCTCGATGGCGCGGCACTTGAGATTTGCCGCGGATTCTCCGTGATCGGCGGTGGTTCGACGCCCGAACAAAAACTGCCGACGACGCTCATTGCCGTGCGCAGCCCGCGCCACTCCGCGGATTCGCTGGAAGAGCGGCTGCGCAAGCCGCAAACTGGCTCGCCGGTCATCGCGCGAATCGAAAAAAACACGCTGGTACTCGACTTGCGGACGGTTTTTGAGGATGAAGAATCTGCCCTGCATCAAGCGCTTGTATTGGCGCTGCTCTGATCCCGCGCGGCCTACAGACGGTTGATGCAGCTCGCCACGCACGCCGCGCCAAATCCGTTGTCAATATTCACCACGCTGACGTTCGATGCGCAGCTATTCAGCATCGCGAATAGCGCCGCCAGCCCCGAAAAACTCGCACCGTAGCCAACGCTCGTCGGCACGGCAATCACCGGCGCGCTCACCATCCCCGCCACGACGCTCGGCAGCGCGCCCTCCATCCCCGCCGCACAAATAATCACGCGCGCCGACGTCAATTTCTCTCGATGCTTCAGCAAGCGGTGCAGCCCCGCCACGCCTACGTCGTAAATCGCCTCCGCGCGGTTGCCCATCATCTGCGCGCTCACCAGCGCCTCTTCCGCCACGCGAATGTCGCTCGTTCCCGCCGTCACCACGAGAATCAATCCTTTGCCGGTGACCTTTTTGCTTCGCTCGATCGTGATCGCGCCCGACGTCGCGTGAAATCTCGCCTGTTGCGAAATTTTTCGTACCCGCCGGTAAATCTTTTCGTCGGCGCGCGTGATCAGAATGTTGTGTGACGACTTCGTTCGCAGCATTCCGCGCACGATCTCCGCCACTTGCTCCGGCAATTTCCCTGCGCCGAAAATCACCTCCGGATAGCCCTGCCGCAGCTCTCGGTGATGGTCGATCCGCGCGAACCCAAGATCTTCGTATGGCAAATTCTTCAGCCGCTCGACCGCCCCCTCCGGCGACACCCGCCCCTTTTGCACCGCCTCCATCAGTCCGCGAATGTATTCTGCGTTCACATGTTCCTCTGCTGTCCGAAACGCGAACAAGATTTTAGCATTTTGGCGCTGCGCATATCGAAGAGCCCTCAGTTTCTTGACGGTCAGATCGCAGAGGCGTTACGGAATCGCTTGTCGTACTCATTCATCCTTGGATTTCATCACCCAGCGATATTCACAGAAAGCCAAGGCTAAAAGGATGCCGCCAAGACAAAAAGGAAAGAGGGATAGTCTTCGTCCTGAAGTAATAAACCAAATGGGAAGACGAGGCTTGACAGCCAGAGCCTCGGTCGTAATGCCGTAAACAACCACTAACGCAAGACAATGTCCCAGCAGGGCTTTTCCACGGATCAGTCGATTCCAGGGAACGAAATTGAGGAAACGGTCTGACGCGATGTAAGGAATCAAAAAAGTGTACGCCACCATCGCGAGAGTTTGGATTCCGCCCGGATGGTCTACTAGATTCACGCACAGGACGCCACTAAGCACAAGGGAGCCAAGCGTGATGAGGACAACCATGCCGTAATTTCTCTTATTTGGGTCGGGTTCGGCGGAGCCTGATTCAGGACTTCTTGGCGTTTGCAGCAGACTAAGCGGTTCGTCGTCGGGCATGATGGTAGGCCTCAAGCATACATGGCAAACGGATTTTGCATCAAACTTCTCCCCTTCTTAAATTTGTCCGAAGCCGCTCCATAAACTCGAAGATTCACCTCAGCCCAACGCCTCCGCCGGTTCAAAGCTTCGCAAGAATCTTGAGCGCCAACGTTTTCTCGATTGCTTTGACCTTGTCGTCCGGCATGCCGTAGCTGAGAACGTGAACGTCAAAGACCACGTCCCCTTTTTTGACGGTCATAACCGAAGCGGTCCCCTGAAATGTGGTGTAGACCGCGTCGTCGCCAACACCACTGGCGCCGGTGACAATCTTTCCGGAAATCGGTATTTTGGCGTAAGTCAACGCCTGCGCGTCCTTAAGAAATAGCTGTACTCGGATGTTGGTCCGAGCGGCGGTAGACCGCCATTGACAATCTTTCGGGTGGCTCGCAAAGAGGGGCGTGCCCGCGTCTACCGCCGTCCCCACGGCGTCGCTCACCTGCGCGGACGTGAGCAACAAGCATGCATTCGTCGGCGGCGCAGCGTTCGTGATTCGTGCGCCGCCCACATACGAAACAAAAACCGCAGCAATTGCTAAAAACTTGAATCTTGAATTCATTTTCTCATCCTCCGTTTCGGAAGTCGCTGCGTCCCCAGCTTATTCCGTATCAATCGCGATCCCCGTGTTTCCCCCATCGGCTCCGCCAACGCTCATCGCTCCTTCAAACAAAAGGACTTTCTGGCCGAGTCAACGTAACGAATAGCCCCTTACCCCTGGTCGCGACTTGAGAAGAATTGCAGTGGAG
Source organism: Candidatus Acidiferrales bacterium (assembly GCA_035934015.1). NCBI lineage: Bacteria > Pseudomonadati > Acidobacteriota > Terriglobia > Candidatus Acidiferrales > Candidatus Acidiferrales bacterium. The sequence continues at coordinate 8,057 of DASYYH010000021.1, read as the reverse complement.
GGAACAAGGGAGGATTAACAAAGGTCTTAGTGCCTGTCAACTATAAAGCCGCAGGAACTGCCCCCTCGCTCGCCGGCTTGACTTTGCGCAAAGCGGCTGCCTAGACTCAGAGATTCGACTCATCGCAATGGCCCATACCGAAGCCAAGACCATCACTGTTGGCATCACCGGCGCTAGCGGCGCGATCTACGCGCAAGCCATGCTCCGCGCACTCGACCGCGACCCGCGCGTCTCCCGCGTCTATGTCGTCGCCAGCGACGCTGGTCTGCGCCTCATCTCGACCGAACTCGGCGTCGTCGCGCAGGAACACAAAAAGCTCGCCTCGCTGCTCACCGCAACCGCCGCGAAAAAATTCGAGTGCCTGCCGAATAAAGACATTGGCGCAACCATCGCCTCTGGTAGCGCCACGGTCGACGGCATGGTCATCATTCCTTGTTCCGCTGGAGCGCTCGGCGCTATTGCCTCCGGCACGAGCGACGATTTGCTCGCGCGCGCCGCCGATGTCTGCCTCAAAGAGCGCTGCAACCTCGTCCTCTGCCTGCGCGAGACGCCGCTCAATCGCATTCATCTCGAAAACATGCTTCGTGTCCACGACGCCGGCGCCATCGTCATGCCCGCGATGCCCGCGTTTTATTACGCGCCGCAATCCATCAGCGAAATAGTCGAGCAATACGTTTTTCGTGTCCTCGCGCAGCTCGGCCTGCCGCAGGAAGAGCAATATCGCTGGTCTGGCGCGGCAAAAAAGAGTGGAGCACAAAATAAATGACGCGCTCGCGCATCCGCACTGTGCTCGAGATGATTAAGTTCGAGCACTCCGTCTTCGCACTGCCCTTCGCGCTTGTCGGCGCGCTCCTCGCCGAGCGCGCCGGCCGCGTGGGATGGCCTGCAGGACGCACCATCGCCTGGCAGCTTTGCTGGATCGTTGTCGCCATGGTCGGTGCGCGTTCCGCGGCCATGACCATGAATCGCATCGCCGACGTGCGCTACGACGCCGCAAATCCCCGCACGCAAAATCGCGCGTTGCCGAAAGGCGAACTCACGGTCCGCTTCGCCTGGACCTTCACGCTCGTCTCCGCCGCCATCCTCGTCATCGCCGCCTGGCAACTCAACCGCCTCGCGCTCGAACTCTCTCCCGTCGCGCTCGCGATTCTGTTCCTCTACTCCTACACCAAGCGCTTCACCGCCTGGTCGCACATCGTCCTTGGATTCTGCCTCGGCATTTCTCCCGCCGCCGCGTGGATCGCTGTCCGGGGCGCGCTCGATGCGCGCATGCTCATCCTCTGCGCCGCCGTCACGCTGTGGGTCGGCGGCTTCGATGTCCTCTACGCTTGCCAGGACGTCGAATTCGACAAGCAAGCCGGCCTCTATTCCATTCCCAAGCGTTTCGGCGTCGCGGGCGCTCTCGCCGTCGCGCGCGTCATGCATGTCCTCATGGTTTTGTTGCTCGGATGGCTCGCCCGGAGCTTCGCTCTGGCGTGGCCTGCCTGGGCGGGAATCGTCGTCGTCGCCGCGCTGCTCGCCTACGAGCATTCGCTTGTTAAACCGAACGATCTCAGCAAAATCAATGCTGCGTTTTTCACCATCAACGGCTATATTAGTTTATTGTTCCTGATTTTCTGGGGCACGGCGACTTTCGTGACCCGTTTCTGAACTGCGCCTTTTTCGATGAACACGCAACCGCAAATCACTGACCCGCGCCTCGAGCCCATCGCGCAAAAAGTTCTCGCTGGCGAACGCCTCTCCGCCGCCGACGGCCTCGCGCTCTATTCCTCGAGCGATCTTCTCGCCATCGGCTGGCTCGCCAATCACGTCCGCGAGAAGCGCCACGGCAACGTCTGCTACTTCAACGTCAATCGCCACATCAATCCCACAAACGTCTGCGGCGCGCACTGCAAGCTCTGCGCCTTTGGCCGCGACAAGGACGTGACTGGCGCTTACACCTACTCTCTCGATGAAATCTGGCACCGTGCGGCGCAGGGCGTCTCCGAAGGTGCCACGGAATTTCACATTGTCGGCGGCCTGCATCCCGATCTGCCCTTCGATTTCTATCTCGACATGATTCGCGGCCTCAAGCAGCGCTTCCCGCAAGTCCATCTGAAAGCGTTCACCATGGTCGAAGTCGGATTCTATTCGCGCATCTCGAAACTCTCGATTCGCGACACGCTTCTCGCCATGAAAAACGCCGGCGTCGATTCTCTCCCCGGCGGTGGCGCGGAAATTTTCAATCCGCGTGTGCGCAAAATCATCTGCGACCACAAAACCAGCGGCCGCATGTGGCTCGATATCGCCCGCACCGCACATCAAATCGGCTTGCGCTCCAACGCCACCATGCTCTATGGCCACATCGAAACCGTCGAGGAGCGCGTCGAGCATCTCCTGCTGCTTCGCGAATTGCAGGATGAAACCAAAGGCTTCCAGACTTTCATCCCGCTAGCGTTTCATCCCGACAATACCGGACTCGACTTCTGCCCCAAGCCCACCGGCTTCGACGACTTGAAGACCATCGCCATTTCGCGCCTGCTGCTCGACAATTTCGACCACATCAAAGCCTACTGGATCATGCTCACGCCGCGCATCGCGCAAATCGCTTTGCGCTTCGGCGCGGACGACATCGACGGTACCGTCATCGAAGAAAAAATTTATCATGACGCCGGCGCCACCACTCCTCAGCATATGACCCTCGCCGAACTCGAGCGCCTCATCCGCGCCGCCGGCCGCGTCCCTGTCGAACGCGACACGCTCTACAATCCCGTCGACCGCTCCAAAATGCCACCTGCCCCCAACGCCAACCGCACCGCCGACTTCATCCCCCAAACCTCCCTCTCCCTCAACGTTTAGTTTTTTGGAACAGAGCGTTTCTTCCGCGTTGTACTCACCGAATTTCCGCGTACAGTTGGCAGCCTAAGCCTTGATATCTAGTGCGAATCCTGCATGGAATGAAGGTTATGAATAGAGTGCTTTTGATCTTCGCAGCGTGTTTCGCATTTTTATTTTCGTTTCGCGCTTCGTCAGCACGAACGAACGTCTGGCAACCCTCGCCCGGTCACACCCAAATCGCGATCTGGCCCGGGACGCCTCCCGATGCGCAACCTGTCCCGGGTCCGGAATACGTGCAAAGAATTGGTGAGGAGCCGCCAGGCGCTGTGGTTGAACACAACATTTCGCAACCAACGATGACGGTGTATTCACCCAAAGGAAACAACAACGGAGTCGCGGTCGTCGTATTCCCCGGCGGGGGGTTTCAAGAGTTGTACATGGATCTTGAAGGCACCGAGGTCTGCGACTGGCTCACGTCCAAAGGAATCACCTGCGTGCTCCTGAAGTATCGCGTGCCGAGCCTGCCTTATGACTGGCACTGTGACTGTCGTCCCCACAATCGCATGATATCGACATTGTCCCTGGAAGACGCGCAGAGAACCATCGGCATCGTGCGTCTTCACGCCGCGGAATACCACGTCGATCCGCACAAAATCGGAGTGCTCGGTTTTTCAGCGGGCGGCTATCTGATCGCGGAAATCAGCACGAATTACAAGCGCCGTTTGTATAACCCCGTCGACGCGGCCGACAAAGAGAGCTGCCGCCCGGATTTTGCCGTGGGCGTTTATCCGGGGCATCTGTGGGTTGACGGTGCCGGGTACAAGTTGAACCCGAACATTCCGGTCACGCGCCAGACGCCCCCAACGTTTTTGGTCCAGGCAGAGGATGATTATGTGGACGGCGTAAACCAATCGCTCACGTACTTCATCGCTCTGAAAAACGCAGGCGTTCCTGCGGAGATTCACATCTACGCGCACGGCGGCCATGGCTTTGGCCTGCGCCGCACGAATCTTCCGATTACCGAGTGGCCGCAGCTTGTGGAAAAATGGCTCGGGACAATCGGCATGATCTCAACATCGCATTGATAAACTTCGGCAATCAGTGAACTCATTTCCGCACGATGCAGGTTTCGCCAGCGCCGCCATCGTGCTGAATATCTGAACGAACATTTGCTCCGTTTCGTCAGGGCACGGCTTCAGCCGTGCCGAAAACAATCGCAACGTCATCGGCTTTAGCCGCTGAGGTGCGTCGCTTTTGCTTTTAGTCCCTCCGCTAAGCTTCCGCCGTCACGTTCATCTTTGTTCGATTCGCGCGAACCAACTCCCACCCCATCCACCCATAAAACGGCGCATATTCCAGCCACAGCATCAGCGGACTCCAATGCCACGTCCCCAAAATCCCATATCCAATCAGCACGCTGTACGACAAAAACTGCAAGATCGTCAGCAGTAGCCACGCCGGATTCGGGAAAAAGCACAACAGCGGAATGATCCACGTGAAATACCACGGATACGCATTCGGCGAGAGCAAAAGGATCGCTCCGAAAATCAGAAACGCCGCCCGCTCTGGCTGCATACGCCTCGCTGCCGCCCAGAATGCCAGCGCAACCACAATTCCTTCCCCGATTCCCGCCGCCACTTCTGCGTGCCCGCTGAACATCCGCAGCAACGTGAACAGGCTCGCGTTGTTGTCCAGCCAGTGCGCTGAAAAATAAGCGAGCGTCGCCGGAATCTGCGCCAGCGCCGCGTGATATGGCCAGAAGCAAATCGCCGCCAGCGCTGCCGAACCGATTCCCGCCGCCCAGGAAACGCGCGTCCGCGGCCAGCCCGCGCGCCGCAGCCATAGCGGAAAAAGCGTCGCCGGGAAAACTTTGAGCAGCGCTGCCGCGGCTAGCAGAATCGTTGACACCCCAATCCGCGACCGTATAATCAAGAGCGCTGCCAGCAGCGCGGCCAGGGCCAGCGCGTCGCTGTGCCCCGTACCCGCGAATTCGACGATGACCAGCGGATTCCAGGCGTAAATCGCCAAGCGAAAGTTCCGGTTCGTGCTGGACCTCAGGCACCCAGCCAGCAGGAAAACAGCCAGCAGATCGGCGAAAAGGAACGGAAGCTTGAATGCGATTGCCCCTGGCAGATATCGCGCCGCCGTTTTGAAGACCATCTCGGCGAGCGGCGGATAAACGTTGGGCATGTCGTGGGCAGGCAGCGCGTGTCCCAGCGGCGTAACGTGCTGGCCCAGTGGCAGCGTATCCGGGCTGGCGATATACGGATTGTAGCCAGCGAGCTGAATGTCGCCGTCCCAGTGGTAGCGATACGGATCGTCGGATAGCGTCGGCGCCAGTGGTAGGAGCGTCAGTCGAAAAAGCATCGCGCCGATCATGATGATCCACAGCGCGGTGCGATTGGCGCGCGAATCGCCGGGCCGATGTTCGAGCCCGTAGAGGACGATGAAATAAACGATTCCTGCGCCGAGGCCGATCGTGATCGTGCCGATGGCGTGCGCTTCCAGATCTCTGAAGCGGTAAAGAATGAGAAACAGAAGTTCGAGAACGACGAAGCCGGCGAGTACGATGGTGCCACCCGAAATTCGGGCGCGGCGCATCATGCGAGGGTGATTCGGACGTGAATTTTTATTCCATCATGGCGTTGCTGGCTGCGATTGCTGCGAATCCCTTCACGGATTATCTGCGCAAGCTCACCAATCGCACCTTCAGCGGGATTTATCAGCCCAACGCTTTCGATCTGGCCATGATGATTCCGTATTTCATTGTGCTTGTCATCCTCGCCGCGTACGGAATTTATCGCTACGTCCTGGTCTACAATTTTTATCGTTACCGCCATAATGTTCCCGGTCCGCCACCTCCGGTCATCGAATGGCCCAAGGTTACCATACAGCTTCCTATCTTTAACGAGCGCTACGTCGTCGAACGCCTCGTCGATTGCGTCGCGCAATTCGATTATCCGCGCGATAAGCTTCAGATTCAGCTCCTCGATGATTCCACGGATGAAACGCAGGCTGTTGCTCGCGCGTGCGTGGAGCGCCATCAGCAGCTCGGCGTGCCAATCGTCTATATTCACCGCGAAAATCGCGAAGGCTTCAAAGCCGGCGCGCTGCAAGAAGGCTTGAAAACTGCCACGGGCGATTTGGTCGCCATCTTCGACGCCGATTTTTTGCCTCCTGCCGATTTTTTGCAGCGCACGGTTCCTTATTTCGCGGATCCCAGGCTGGCCATGGTGCAAACGCGCTGGAGCTACATCAACCGCGATTATTCCGCGCTCACCGAAGCCGAAGCCATTCTCCTCGATGGTCACTTCGTCATCGAACACGGCGCGCGCTATCGTCGCGGCTCGTTTTTCAATTTCAACGGCACCGGCGGCGTCTGGCGCCGCACCGCCATCGAAGACGCCGGCGGCTGGCAGCACGACACGCTCACCGAGGACACCGATCTTTCCTATCGCGCGCAGCTTCGCGGCTGGCATTTTCTCTATTTGCCGGAGATCGATTGTCCCTCCGAACTTCCCGTGGAAATGAACGCGTTCAAATCCCAGCAAGCGCGCTGGGCCAAGGGCCTGATGCAGACGGCTATCAAAATTCTTCCGCGCGTCCTTCGCTCCGATGAGCCGGGTTATGTGAAGGCCGAAGCATTTTTCCATCTCACCGCCAACATCAGCTATCCGCTGATGGTGATTCTCTCCGTGATTCTGCTTCCCGCCATGATCGTGCGTTTTTATCAGGGCTGGTTTCAGATGTGCCTCATCGACTTGCCGCTCTTCCTCGCTTCCACCTGTTCGATTTCCAGTTTTTATCTGACGTCCGAGCGCATCCTGTACCCAAAAACCTGGTGGCGCGCTATTTTGTATCTTCCTTTTGTTATGGCTGTCGGCATCGGGCTTTCGGTTCGCAACGCCGTCGCCGTCGTCGAAGCGCTCTTCGGCAAGCAATCGGAATTCGTTCGCACGCCGAAATACAAAATCGACCGCAACGATCGCGGCGCATGGCTCAAGCGCAAATATCGCAAGCGCGCCGGCTGGATTCCGTACGCCGAAGTGCTCCTCGGCTTGTATTTTGCCGCCACGGTCCTTTACGCAATTCAAAACGAGAACTACATCACGATCCCGTTCCTTTTGCTGTTCGTTTGGGGCTATCTCTATACCGGACTGATGTCCCTCGGGCAGGGTTTGTTCGACCGCATTCGCCTGGGCCGCGTTCCGGAGCCTGCTGAAGTTCGAGCCGCTGCCACCGGCGCCCCCGGCTTTTAACCTTTGCAAGAAATCCGTGCGCCGGCGCGGACATTCCTCTCGCCGTTTCCAGCCTCTGACCACATGCGCGCGTCGACCAAGCGCGCGTTGACCATTCGCGCCTTGGCCCGTTATAATTGAGGCTAGAACATTCGATTCGCGGGACAAGCTTCCACACGCTTCGGCAAGCAGGAAGTTCCCAAACAGAATCAGGAGCAGCGCATGGTCAAGGCAACACAACTGCGCCCGGGGATGATCATCCAGCACGAGGGCGATCTTTACACCGTTTTCAGCGTCGAGCACCGCACGCCGGGCAACAAGCGCGGCTCGATGCAAACCAAAATGCGCAGCCTGCGCACCGGCTCGATTATCGACTATCGCTTCCGCGCCGAGGAATTCGTGGAGCGCGCCATCATGGACGAAGTCGAGTTCGAATTTCTTTACGGCGACGCGACCGGCTACCACTTCATGAACTCGCAAACCTACGAACAGATTTCGCTCGATAAGGATCTTCTCGGCGAGACGACCGATTATCTGATCCCCAATTTGCAGGTGAAGATCGAATTCTATGAAGGCAAGCCCATGGGCGTGCTGCTGCCGGATACGGTGGACCTGACCGTGACGGCCACGGAGCCGACCATGCAGAAGGCCACGGCCAGCGCCGTCGGGAAGCCGGCGACGCTCGAGACTGGCCTCGTTGTCACCGTCCCGCCGTTCGTCAACGAAGGCGACAAGGTCAAAGTCGACACCTCCGAAGGCCGCTACATCCAGCGCGTCTGATACCTCAGAATGACTGTTTCTTGCAAAGCAGGCCGCCACAGGTGGCCGACACGGGAAAGCCTCGACCGCCCGTAAGTGAAGGTGTCCGAAATCGTAAAATTTTTCAAAAAATCGAAAGAATAAGCGATTAGAACGATGTCCGGTTGTTTGTTTTGTGCGAGTTACGGTCAGTTCTAATTCTTCATAGGACAAGCGATTAGAATTGAGTTTTTGAGGGCAAAT